>DASSYY010000408.1:0-12064 GCA_035703025.1 Gemmatimonadales bacterium
CACCACGTGCTCGAGGAGAGCCCGCCCGACCGCTGGCCGGTCCTGGAGCACAAGATCGCCGACAAGTTCGGGCCGGTGGCGCTGGCCGTGGCCAAGGACGCGATCGAGCCCAAGTTCGACCGCCGCGGCGGGGAGCGGGCATGGCAGCCGTGCAAGCAGGAGTACCTGACCCAGCTCGCCACGGCGGAGCCGCGGGCGCTCGACATCATCGTGGCCGACGAGCTCCACACCTGCGGCTCGACGATGACGGCGCTCCGTCGGCTCGGCGTCGAATACCTGCGGACGGTGTCGCGGGCAAGCTCGGAGCAGACCATCTGGTGGTACCGCTCGCTGCTGGAGATCCTGTCGGCGCGGTCCGACTGGCCCCGCCGGGACATGCTGTCGGAGCTGCGGTTGATGAGCGCGGATATGGTGCGGAGCCTGCGGCAGAACGAGGAGGGGCTGTGAGGACTGTGATGGGACTCAGGCGGCTGCTGGGCGGCGCCGCGCTGCTCGGGGCGACGGCGTGCGCGGGCGGAGCCGGCAAGCCGATTCCGCTCAATCCGGTGCGCTTCCTGCTCGTGAACGACGTCTACGTCGCCGATACCATGTCGGACGGCAACGGCGGGCTCGCGCGGGTGGCCACGGTGCGCCGGCGGCTGGCCGACCAGGGCCCGATTCTGTTCGTGCTCGCGGGCGATGTGCTGAGCCCCAGTCTCCTCAGCAAGTACTACTCCGGGCGCCAGATGGTCGAGGCGTTCAACGCCGCCGAGCTCGACTATGCGACCTTCGGCAACCACGAATTCGAGCTGCCGCTCGATACGCTCGAGGCGCGAGTCGCCGAATCCGACTTCCGGTGGCTCTCGAGCAACTGCACGAAGGCCGACGGCAGCCCGATCGCGAAGGTCCTGCCGTGGGACACGGTCCGGGTCTCGGGCCAGAAGGTGGGCATCTTCGGGTTGACGCTCCAGGGTGCGTACCGCAAGGCGTACCGATGCAGCAGCCCCGACAGCGCGGCTGCCGCGGCGATCGACACGCTCGTGGCCCAGGGCGCCGAGCTGGTGGTGGGCCTGACCCACCAGACGATCGAAGCCGATCGCGACCTGCTGGCGCGCGAGCCCCGGCTGGACCTGATCCTGGGGGGCCACGAGCACGAGGCGCACGATTCCGTGGTCTCCGGCCGGCACCTGCTCAAGGCGGACGCCAACTCCCGCACCGCACAGTTCGTGACGCTCTGGGGCGGCAAGGGCAAGTGGCGGCAGGCCGTGGGCATCGTCAAGATGGACAACCGGCTGCCCGACGATACGGTGGTGGCGGCGGTCGTGGCGCGATGGGAGGACAGTCTCCGCGCACGCCTGGGTCCTGAGCGCTCGGTGGGACGGACCACGCTGCCGATCGACGCCCGGGACGCCCTGGGCCGGCAGCAGGAGTCGCTGCTGGGAGACCTCGTGACCGACGCGATGCGGTGGGGCACCGGTGCCGAGGCCGCCGTGCTCAACGCGGGCACGCTCCGGCTCGACGACGTCATCCGGCCCGGGACCCTGAGCAACTACCAGCTCGAATCCATCTTCCTCTTCCCGGACGAGACCCGGGTGCTGACGGTCCCCCTCAGCGGGGCCCGGCTGCGGGCGATCCTGGAGCACGGCGTGGCGGACGGCTCCCTCGGCAAGGGCGGATTCCTGCAGGTCTCGGGGCTGTCCTTCACCTACAATCCGGCCGCGCCCTCGGGCAGCCGGATCCAGGGAGACGTCCGGCGGAGCGGCGGCGGCGTGCTCAGGCCGGGGGACACCGTGCGGGTCGCGGTTCCTGTCTACCCGGCCTGTGAGGGGGGCGACGGATACGACATTCCCGAGGCTGTACCTGCCTGCGCGGCGAGGACGGACGCGCCCCGGGCCGCCGACCTGCTGGTGCGGTATATCGGCGACTCGCTCAAGGGAGAAGTGACTGCGGCGCCCCCGACCGGCCGGATCGTCCGGGCCGGAAACACAAATCCCGGCTGAGCAGTGCTCGCCGGGACCGGTGGCCTTAGCAGTTTTGATCACCCAGGCCGCAAAGCCGAAATCCCTGGGGCCCCGAAGGGCTATGTTCTCACTCGACTGTCGGCAAGCTAACGGGCTGCCGAGTCGATTGCAAGTCGTTGTTACGCAACGTTACAGACACGCCGTTCCGGTACCCGATCGAGTGTCGGCGCCCACGCCGCTCCCTTCAACCCACGTGCTCGGGTATACTTGGACATGGCTGCCACGCCGCCAACGGCTCTCGCCACCCTCCCCAGTGCCTTCGCCGCCGCTTGTCGCCTCTCTCGCACCGAGGGAGAGCTCTTCGAGCGTTGCCGGGTGGCCCTGGTGCGGCGGTTCCAGAGCGAGAACATCTGGCTGACCCTCGTCTCGCCCACGGATCACGTGCCGCGGGTGGGGCCCGGCCGGGGCTTCGAGGCTTCCCACGAGGTGGCGCGGCTGGGGAGCGGCGAGACCGAGGTCGTCATTCACGCCGACAACCTGGTCGCGGGCGAGATGCGGGCGGTGGCGATGCCGCTCGCCCTGGGGCTCAGCGTGGTGCTGGAGCTTCGGAGCATCCTGCTCGAGCGGCAGGCCGCACTGGACGATGCCGTCTTCCAGCTCCGGGCCCTGCGCCAGGTGGCCCGGCTGCTGTCGTCGGTGCATTCGATCGAGGACACCGAGCAGCTCATCCTCGACTTCATGGCCGAGGTGTTCTTCGCCTGGTGGGCCTGCCTCTACCGGCCGGAGGGCGAGGCGTACGCGCCCAAGGTCTTCCGGTCGCTGAACGATCGGCTGCGCCCGGCCCCGATCGACCGGGTGGCGCTCGACCGGGCGCTACCGCCGGGCAGCGCCGCCACCGGCGCCGATGACGTGGCAGTGGCGGCGCTGATCGGCCCCGGCGCGGAGCTGGTGGTCCCGCTGGACGCGGGCGCCGAGCGGATGGCGGTGCTGGTCCTCGGCTCCCGGATCAGTGACAAGCTGTACGGCCGGGCCGAGCTGGAGCTGGCGGGCACCTTGTCTTTCGCCGCGGCCATCGCGCTCAAGAACTCCGAGCTGGTCGAGCAGCTCCACAGCGCCGCTACCACCGACGAGCTCACCGGTCTCTACAACCGCCGGGCGCTCGAGGAGCGGCTCGCGGCGGAGATCTCGCGGAGCCTCCGGCACCAGCTCCACACCAGCGTGCTGCTGATCGACCTCGACCGCTTCAAGGTGATCAACGACACCATGGGCCATGCCGCGGGGGACCGGCTGCTGATCCAGGTGGCCAAGATCCTTCGCCAGCAGTGCCGCGCGCTCGACGTCGTCGGCCGGCTCGGCGGCGACGAGTTCCTGGTGATCCTGCCGATGACGAAGCCGAGCGAGGCGCAGGTGTTCGTGGGCCGGGTACAAGGCAGCCTGCGCGAGATGGAACAGGGCAACCCCGAGTTCGGTGCCTGCACCCTGAGCATGGGAGTGGCCGAATCCCCCCGGCACGGCACCACGGTGAGCAGCCTCCTCGCCGCGGCGGACGCCGCGCTCTACAAGGCCAAGCGGGCCGGGCGCAACACGGTCGAGGTCGCGGACAGCTAGCCGCCCATGCCTCCCGAAGAGTTCATCCTCCTGGGCGACGCCCTCTGGCTGGACTTCGTCAACACCGCCCGCGGCCGTACCGCCGACCCGCCTGACCGCCTCTCCGATCCCGACGCGTGGGCCCGCTGGTCCTCGCTGCAGAACGTCGACCGGACCTCTCCCGTGCCCTTCGCCGATGTCCTGGAGTTCCGTGCCCGGCTCACCGACCTGGCTGAAGCCCTGCATGGCGGCCGGCCGACGGCATCGCGCGTGATTGCGGCGCTGAACGAGCAGCTCGGCCTGAGCGCCGGCCGCCAGCAGCTCACCCGCGTGAGCGGCGACTGGCGGCTGCGGTTCGCCCCGTTCCGTCCGGCCGCGGCCCTCGAGGCCATCGCCCGCTCCGCGGCGGAGACCCTGGCGGACCCCCGGATGGCCGTCCGGTGCTGCAGCGCCGCATCCTGCTCGCTCTTCTTCACCGACGATTCTCCCAACGCCAGCCGGCGCTGGTGCGACGCGGCGCTGTGCGGACAGCACGGCGTGGTGGAGCGACGGCGCGGCAGTGGGGCCCGCCGGTGACCGGCCCCGATCCGGTAGTCGCGTTCGAGCGCACCGCGGCCGCGCTCGGCGCCCGGTACCGGCTGGAGCGGATCGCAGCCTCGAACGCGGATCGCGTGCTGTTCGAGGCCAACGATGAGACCCTCAAGCGCCGGGTCAGCATCCGCATCAACTTCTACCGGGACGAGCCCTCCCGGGCCTGGTTCCTCCGCGAGGCGGAGGCGCTGGGCCAGCTCGACCACCCGGCCATCCGCCACGTCTACGACGCAGGGGTAGTGGGGGACCTGGCCTATCGGATCGGGAACTGGATCGAGGGCGAGGGACTCGAGGAGGCGGTCGGCCGGGGTCCCCGGAGCATCCCCGCGGTGCTCTCGCTCGCCCGCGACCTGCTGGGCGGGCTCGATCATGCGCACCTGCAGGGGATGCTGGTCCGGCGGGTCGTGCCCGCCTCGGTGCTCATCGGGTCGAACGGCCGGGGCACCATTACCGACCTCCGCTACAGCAGCTTCGTCCTGCCGGCCGTGCCATCGGGCCAGCGGCCGGACATGCCGATGTTCATGGCGCCCGAGATCCGCGAGGGCGCCTTCGGCGATCCCGCCTGTGACGTGTACACGGCGGGCGCCCTGCTCTACTTCGCGGTCACCGGCCAGCTCCCGCCGCTCGACCCCCGCCAGGTGCGCCGGCCGACCGAGCTCCGTCCGACCTGTCCCCGGGCCATCGAGCGGATCGTCCTGCGGGCCCTCCAGCCCGCCCCGGAGAACCGCTACCTCACCGCGGCAGAGATGCTGGAGGACCTGGCCGTCGACGCCGGGACGTTCGAGACCCGGGCCGCGGCCGTGTCCCGCGGGCCCCTCGCCGACACCGAGGATCGCGGCCGCTGGGAGGCGTGGCTCCGCCGGGCACTCGGGGACGACTACGAGCTGCTCGCCCTGCTCGGCACCGGCGGGTTCGGCAGCGTGTACCGGGTGCGGGACCTGCACCTCGAGCGCGAGGTCGCGCTCAAGGTCCTCCACCCGGCGTTGACCCAGGATCCGGAGGTGGTCGAGCGATTCCGGCGGGAGGCCCAGCTCGCGGCGCGGCTCAGCCACCCCAACATCGTCAACATCTACGACATCGCCGGGCGGTTCGGGCTGATCTGGTACACGATGGAGCTGATCGATGGGCCCAGCTTGGCCCAGCTAGTCGAGCGGACGGGACCGCTGCCCCTGCCGCAGGTGCTCCGGCTGCTGCGCGAAGCGCTGTCCGCACTTGCCCACGCGCACGGGTTCGGGCTGGTCCACCGGGACATCAAGCCGGAGAACATGCTGATCGATCCGACGGGAAGCGTCCAGATCACGGACTTCGGCCTGGCGCTGGCGCTCCGCGGGAAGTACGGCGGAGCCACCAGCCAGAGCGGGACGCCCCAGTTCGCCAGCCCGGAGCAGCTGCTGGGCGAACGGGTGGACCAGCGGTCGGACCTCTACAGCCTTGCCGCGGTGGTCTACTACGCGCTGCTCGGCACGCCGCCTTTCCCGGGGGCCACGACCGAGCAGGTGCTGGCTCAGCAGACGACCAACCAGCTCCCGGCGGCGCATGCCCTCCGGGAAGACGTCAGCGAGGCCTTCGAGCGGGTGCTCAACCGGGCCCTCAGCGCCGACGTGGAGAGCCGGTACCCGTCGGCTGCCGAATTCCTGCAGGCCGTGAACCGGGCCGCGGACGAGACGCCCCGGGAGCCCGTGGCCGACTGGGCCCGGGCCGCCGCTCGCTGGCTCCGGGGATCGCCTCTTGACTAAACGCAGACGCGCGACAGATTTATGCCCGCGCACGGCCCTGGCCGCCGTCCGCATCATCGCAGGGATTACGACCCGGGCGCCTGGCCGGGCTTACCTCGTTCAATATCAACAGAGAGTAGAGCCGACCAGGGTCGGCTAGCGCTTTTTATGACGCGGGATAGGCCCGCGCTCATAAAAACTCGGCGGACCGGCACGTCCGGGCCCCGACGCAGTCAAACAAACATGGAGTAGGAGCAATGGCTCGCACCCTAGGCACGGTGAAGTGGTTCAACGACGCGAAGGGCTTTGGTTTCATCACTCCGGAGAACGGGGACAAGGACTGCTTTGTCCACCACACCGCCATCAAGGCGGAGGGCTTCCGCTCGCTTTCCGAGGGTGACCGGGTGGAGTTCGACATCGTGCAGGGTGCGAAGGGTCCTGCCGCCGAGAACGTCATCAAGGTCAAGTAGCTCGGCGTACGGAGAGACTGCGACGGGCCGCCCGAAAGGGCGGCCCGTTGTCGTTCGAGCCGGCGCCGGGGACGCCGGCATGGGCCCCTTTGCTGCGCTCAGGGTGACCTCGCGCGTCGCGCGAGGTCACTTGTGGCGGTAGATGACCCGGCCGCGGGTGAGATCGTAGGGAGAGAGGACGACGCTGACGCGGTCGCCTTCCAGCACGCGGATCTTGAACTTGCTCATCTTCCCGGCGGCGTACGCCAGGATCTCGTGGCCGTTCTCGAGCATGACCCGGTAGTTCCGGTCGGGCAGCACCTCGGTCACGACTCCCTCCATCTCAATCCCTTCTTCCTTGGCCATCCAGTCTCTCCACCTTTGGGAACGGGCACGGGGCGCCGCGGCGCCGGGGGGCTCTCGGGGAGGGAATCTTGCTGGCCGCGGGCCGGGAAGCAACTCGGGATGGGTGCGGTGGGGCGGTTTGCCCCTTAGTTGGTCGGCGCCGGCATCTGAGCCCGAATCTTCTCGATCTGGTCCTCGACCAGCTGGACCAGGTCCCCGATCAGCCCGGCATCGAAGCTGAGCTGGGCGCCGGCCGCACGGTACATCTCCGGCAGGCTCCGCACCGCGCCCAGGGCCAGCGCCTCGCGGTAGTGGGCCACGGCGCCGGCGTGGTCCGCGAGGCTGTTGCGCCAGATCTGCAGGGCGCCGATCTGGGCGATGCCGTACTCGATGTAGTAGAACGGGTACATGAAGATGTGAAGCTGGCGATACCAGCGCGCCACCCGCTCGCACTCGAGCCCGCTCCAATCCACGCCCCGCTCGAAGCGACCGCGGATCCGGAGCCACGCGTCGTCCCGGGCCACCGCGTCTCCGCCGTCCGGACTGGTATAGATCCAGGTCTGAAAGGCATCCACTGACGCGATATGAACCAGGCTGAGCAGCACGTCCTCCAGGTGCTCCAGCCAGGCCCGGCGGTGGTCCTCCGGCGTGAAGTAGCCCGTCGGCTGCGCCAGATGCGGTGACGCGAGCAGCTCCATCGACATCGACGCCAGCTCCGCCGCTTCGGACCCGGGGTGGCGCTGCCAGATGAACGGCTGGCGGTGCGAGGCGAACGCGTGAAATGCATGTCCCGCTTCGTGCAGGAGCGTCATCACGTCGTCCACCAGTCCCACGGCGTTCATGAAGATGAAGGGCCGCCCGCGGAAGTGGAGCGTCTCGCAGTAGCCGCCGGGGGCCTTGCCCTTCCGGCTGTCGAGGTCGAGCAGGCGCTCGTCGATCATCGTCTGGAACTGGCCGCCGAGGACGGGGTCGACCCGGTCGAACACCCGCCGGGCCGCGCCCACGAATTGCTCCACCGTTTCGAACGGCCGGAGCGGCGCGGCCCGATACGGGTCAACCGCCAGGTCCCACGGCCGGAGCGCATCGAGGCCCAGCCGCCGGCGTCGATGCTCCAGCACGCGCGCGACGGCCGGCGTGACGGTGCGCTCGACCGCCTCGTGGAAGCGCTCGCAGTCCGCGGGAGTGTAGTCGAACCGGAACTTGGCCGGAAAGACGTAGTCGCGATAGTTGGCGAACCCCGCGTTTCGCGCGGCGCGTTGGCGCAGCTCGAACATCCGGTCGAACAGCCCGGCCAGGGCTCCCCGCTCTTCGATGTAGGGTTGGGTGGCAGCGCGGAAGGCGCGTTCCCGAACCGCGCGGTCCGGGCTCTTGAGGTAGGGCTGCAGCTGCGGGAGCGGCCGCTCCACCCCCTCCCATTCCACCGTCATCGAGCCGGTGATCCGCTGGTAGCGGGCGCTCAGCTCCTCCAGCTCGGAGAAGAGCGGGATGTTGGCCTCGCGGAAGATCTCGATCGAGGTCCGAAACCGCGCCAGTGTGGTGGCGAGCTCCGGCGTGGAGTGGCCCAGCGCCACGAACCGGCGGGCGAGCTCGACGCTCCGCTCCTCCATCTTGGGCAGGATCTCGGTCGAGAAGCGGAGGTGGTCCTGCTCCTTGTCGTGATCGGAGGTGTCGATCGTGTAGGCGATCATCGCCTGGGCGGCGGCCTCGGTGACCAGCTCCTCCAGCCGGGACCACGCCTGCAGCCATTCCTCGACCGTGGACGCGTCGAGCGGCCGCTCGATCAGGTCGTCGAAGTAGGGCACGACCTCGTCCCATGTGGCCTTGGCAAACGCGGATGGTGTACTGGGCAGGACCAGGGTGGACACGAGCGCTCCTCTGGCATGAAGACTTCGAACCGGCTGCCGAGATATAACCGAGGTCGCGCGCCGGTCACAATCCCGGCGGCCGCTGCCGGTGAAATCTTGTGCGCGCCTGATAGTGCATGCCGATTTCCAGCAGGCTCGCCTCGGAGTGCGCCCGTCCGGTCAGCTGCAGGCTCGTCGGCAAGCCCGCCTCGCCGAGGCCGTTCATGAGGAACAGCGCCGGAATGCCGCAGAGATTGGCAGCCCCGGCCACGCTGGTGCCGCCCGGAAACTCCGGATACGCCTGATCCAGCGCCACCTCGACGGGCCAGGCGACGGTCGGCAGCGTGGGCGCGGCCAGCGCGTCCACGCGCGTGAGGAGGCGGTCGAGCGCGGCGGCCGCCGGCCGCCGCACCCGGAGCGCGCGCAGGTAGTCGCGCGCCAGGACCACCTGTCCCGCGTACCCTCCCACCCGGTCCTCGGGCGCCGTGAGCCGGGTGACCCTGCCGCTCAGGACCAGCGGCTCGAACGCGCTCGCCGCCTCGGCGTCGAGCACGAGCCCGGCCATCGCATCCCAGGGATAGTCGGGCAGCTCGAGGCCCTCTTCGACGTCGGCGATCTCCCGCAGGACCTCGAGGGAATCGTCGAAGTTCCGCCGCACCTCGGGCTGGGTCCGGTCGAGCGTGCCGCGCAGGATCCCGATCCGGTAGCGCCGCATGGGCCTCGCGCCGGGCGGCACGAAGCGGCGGCCGAAGGCGGTGGGATCGGCCGGGTCGGGACCCGCGATGGCGGCCAGCACCAGGCCGCAGTCCTCCGCGGAGCGCGCGAGCGGACCGAGCTTGTCCATGGTCGGGCTGAGCGTCATCGCGCCGTGCCGGCTGACCCGCCCGTACGTGGGCCGGAGCCCGGTGACCCCGCAGAAGGCTGCGGGATACTGGATGGAGCCCCACGTCTCCGATCCGATCGCGAACGGCACCAGGCCGCCAGCCACCGCGGCGCCCGGTCCGCTGGACGAGCCGCCGGACCAGCGGGTGGGATCCCAGGGGGTGCGGCCGGGACCGGAGAACGTGGCGAACGCCTGGCGGTACCCCATCCCGCCCGCGAGCTCGACCATCGCCAGTTTGGCGCAGAGCACGGCGCCGGCCCGGCGGAGTCGCCGGACCACCGTCGCGTCGCCCTGGTGCAGACGGTTCCGGTAGCCCGAGGCTCCCCAGGTCGTCGGCGCGCCGGCGACGGCCAGCAGATCCTTCACGCCGTACGGAATGCCGTGAAGCGGGCCCCGGTCCTTGCCGCGCGCCAACTCCGCATCCCGCTCGCGGGCCTCCGCCAGGGCGGGCTCACGCAGCACGTGGACGACGGCGTTGTAGCCGGGGCCGAGCTGTTCCAGCCGCTCGAGGCTGCGCTCGGCCAGCTCGACGGCGGAGATTCGGCGCGCTCGCAGCAGCCGCCCGAGAGCGGGAATGGTGAGGAAGTCGACCTTGGCCACGGCTAGACCCCGTGGCTCCGGTCGGCCCTGCGGATGAGGTCGGCCCGGTCGAGGCCCGCCTGGATCTGCTCCGCCACGCCGGCCAGCTCGGCGGGAGTGAGGCGGCTGCCGTACTCCAGGCGGATGATCTCGACCAGCGTCAGCGCCAGCGAGGCCGCGCTTTCGTCTTCGCCGGGCCCCGGCCCAACCGACGAGGCGGGATCGAGGGTAAGCTCGGCGCCACGGAGGCGCAGGCTCTCGACCGGGACACCCAGCGCCGGGGCGAGGGCCGCCAGCGCCAGCGATTCGGCGAACGACCGGCGATTCACGCCTTCTCGCTCCGATCGTGGCGGTAATACAGGTACGCCAGGGACAGCGCCACGAGCGCGAGCAGGAAGACCGAGCCGACCCGGTACAGCGCGTCGAGGGACGAGAGGTCGAAGAAGATCACCTTGGCGACGGCCAGCCCCGCCACGCCGAGCCCCGCGACCCGGGCCGGCTGGAGCGAGAGCCGGAATCCCAGGGTCACCAGCGCCGCGGCGAACAGCAGCCACCAGGCGCTCACCGCGAGCCCCGACGCGAGATTCGCCGTCTCGGCGCTGAGACTCCGCAGCTCGAAATAGCGCCGGAGCTCGCCGGTGACCCCGAACAGCGCCATCGACCCGGCGACGACCCAGAGCCCGGAGCGGATGAGGCGGGTGTCCTCCCGCCCGCCCTCCACCCGCCAGAGCCTCAGCGCGTATGCCGCGGTGACCGCGATGGCGCCCCAGAGCCCGAGTGCCCACCGGCCGACGAACGCCCCATCCGATGCGTCCCGCGCGCCGGCCGCCCCGTCGAACAGCTGCTGCAGCGCCGCGCCGAGGGTGATGATCCCGTACCAGCGGCCGTCGGTTCGCCCGAGGCCGAGATCGAGTGAAGCCCAGAGCACGGCGAGCGCCAGGAGCGCCCACACCTGGGAGACCCCGCTCCAGCGCTCGACCGCGGCCACGCCCAGGGCGGCCGCCCCGACGACGGCGAACGCCGGGCGGGTCCGGAGATAGCCGGCAAGCACGTACGGGACCGCGACGATCAGGGGGGCGAGCCACGGCTGGTCGTCGAACCGGACGACGTCGAGGTTGTGAACGGCGTAGCCCAGCAGCACCGGCGTGACGAAGAAATAGAGCGCCTCGCCCACCGACCAGCCGGCGCCCGGAGCCTGGGGACCGAGATGGAGCGGAAACAGCTGCGGCCGGCGGAGCCCGTGCCACCACACCGGCGCCGACACCACCAGCCCCGCGGCCAGCACCGCCCAGTGCTGCGGGATCCGCTCGCCGGCGGCAAAGAGCAGCGTCCACCCACCCGAGAAGGTGAGGAGCCGCGTTTCCCACCAGCGCTCCTTGAGCCCCAGGTAGAGCCCGGCCGTGCCACCGATGAGCCCGTAGAACAGCACGCCCCACGGATAGGCGTGGTCCGCGGCGCCGACCGTACCGACGCCGAAGTAGCTGGCCGCGATCACCAGCATCGCGAGGCGCCAGCGCCGGCGCGCGGCGACGAGGCCGAGGCCGGCGGCCATGCAGGCGAGGTAGAGCAGGAGCAGATCGGCGTTCGTCCGGTTCTGGCCGAGCAGCACGGGCGCCAGGAACGCGCCCAGCGCGGCGGTGATGCCGAGCGCCTCCACGTCGATGGCGTAGGCGATCATCGCCAGCCCGACCGAGACCATCGCCAGGCCGACGATGCCGGACGCCGATGGAAGCACGCCGTAGAGCCGGGAGGCGGCCCAGATGCTCAGGTAGATGATGCCGGCCCCCGCCCCGACCAGCGCGGCGCCGTAGGTGCGGTAGCGCGACTCGAGTCGCCAGCCCAGCGCGCCGACGCTTAGGCCTGCGACGACCCCGCCGACGCAGCGCATGACCGGCGAGATCCAGCCGCGCTCGAAGGAGAGCTTGAGCAGGTAGCCGGCCGCCATGAGCAGCGCCACCACGCCGATGCCGAGGAACACGCGCTGGCCGATCCAGCGCTCGGAGTCGAGATCGGGCGACCTGGGGCTCGGGCTCGGCCGCGGAGGGGCGGGCCGAGGCGGCGCGGGAGGCGTGACGGGGCCCGGCGTCGACCGGGCCGCCGCGGCCGCCGCGACCGCGGGTGCGGGCCGATA
>DASSYY010000171.1:0-2595 GCA_035703025.1 Gemmatimonadales bacterium
TCGTTCGCCGGCGCCCGCCTGGGCGTGCCGGACGACGAGGGCGTGGTGATGGTGGTCGACGTCGGCGGGGCCAGCACGGAGCTGGTGCGTGGCGGACCGGGCGGCCCGGTGGGCGCGGTGAGCCTGCAGCTGGGCGGCACCCGCCAGACGGAGCGCCACCTGCACCACGACCCGCCCCTGCCGGAGGAGGTCGGCGCCCTGCTGGCCGACGCGGGCGGGCTGGTGGACGGCGGCCTCGCGACGATCGGCGGCCCCGCCCCGGCGGTGGGGGTGGCGGGGACGGTGACGTCCCTCGCGGCGATCGAGCTGGGGGTCTACGACCCCGACGTGGTGCACGGGCACGTCCTCACGCGGCCGGGGGTCGCGGCGATGGCGGAGCGGCTGTGCGCGATGACGGTCGCGGAGCGGGAGGAGATCCCGGGGCTGGAGGCGCTGCGGGCGCCGATCATCCACGGCGCCTGCCTGATCGTGGGCGGCGTGCTGGAGCGGGCCGGCCTGGACGCGATGCGGGTGAGCGAGCGCGACCTCCTCGACGGGGTGGCGATGGCGCACGTCCCCCATCCGTGAGGCTGGTTCCGAACGTCACGAAGTATCCGTAGAATCGTCGTCGATGAGCACCGCTGCGAACGGGATCCCGAACCCCGGCACCGGGGCCACGAGCGAGGTGATGGACGGGCGGCGGACCATCCTCGCAACGGGCGCGAACATGCGGCACATCCGCCACGCGGCGATCCTCGACCGCTGGCCGATCATCCCGGAGGGCTGGGCCCGGGCGGTCGAGAGCGCCCGGCTGTCATCGGTCGACCGCACCCCCGTCACCGCCACCTTCGGGCGCTGACGGCCGCCTCCCTGGGGTAGCCTCGCCCCAGGCCGGAGTGGCGGAACTGGCAGACGCGGGGGACTTAAAATCCCCGGCCCGAAAGGGCGTCCGGGTTCGACTCCCGGCTCCGGCATCGCGCTTAGCGAGGGGCATCGTGGCGTCAGCAAGCCGACCCGGCGGACTGCCGCGCGGCGCTGAACGCGGCCGTCGCCGCTCAAGGCGTCGATCGATCTTCGTGGGGGCTTGACACGAGCACGCCGAAGGGTGGAAAGTTGACCGGTCAGTCAACGCGAAGGGTGGACTAGTGGCACACCGCGACACCCAGGAGCGGCTCATCCAGACGGCGGCCGGCCTCTGGCACGCGCGCAGCTACGCGGACGTGGGCGTGAACGAGATCTGCGAGGCCGCAGACGTCCGCAAGGGGAGCTTCTACCACTTCTTCGCCTCCAAGCAGGAGCTCGCAGTGGCGGTGATCGACCGCCACTGGAGCGAGGCCTACGAGAACGTGGTGATGCCGGCGCTGGCCGCCGGCGCGACTCCGATGGCGCAGCTCCAGGAGCTGACCGTCGGCATCGCCGATGAGGTCGATCGGCTCACCGACGAGCTCGGGGTGGTGCCCGGATGCCCGTTCGGAAACCTGGCAGTCGAGCTCAGCACCATCGACGGTGCGGTCCGCGAGCGGCTGGAGCGCCTGTTCGAGAGCCAGAAGGAGCTGCTGCGCGATCTGCTCGAGCGCGCGGTCGCGGCCGGGGAGCTCCCCGATGCGACCGACACCGCGGACGCGGCGCGCGCCATGCACGCCTACATCGAGGGCGTCCTGCTCGTGAGCAAGAACGCCAACGACGCCTCCATCGTCCGGCGGCTGCTGCCGCTGGCCCTCCGTCTCGCGGTGGAGGGCACCCCCGCCGAGGCCGCCCGGGTCTGATCGTGGAGTCGGCGTCCCCCTTTCCTTCTTTGCCGGTCGCTGAACCGACCGGTCAACTCCCTTCGCAGAGGAAGGTAGAACGATGAGCAAACGTGACGCCCCGGCGGCGACGCGAGCGGGGCTGATCCTCGCTCTCGTGTGCGCCGGGCAGTTCATGGTCGTCCTCGACGTCGCGGTCGTGAACGTGGCTCTGCCGTCGATCCAGCTCGATCTCGGCGTCAGCCAGAACGACCTCCAGTGGGCGGTGGTCGCCTACGGCATCTTCCTCGGCGGATTCCTGCTGCTCGGTGGACGTGCCGCCGACCTGCTGGGCCGCCGGAAGGTGTTCGTCAGCGGTGTCGCGATCTTCGCCGGGGCATCCCTTGTTGCAGGCCTGTCGACGTCGCTCGGGGTGCTGGTCACCGCGCGCGGCGCGCAGGGGTTCGGCGCGGCGCTCACCGCGTCGGCCGGGCTGTCGATCCTGACGGCCACCTTCGAGGAGGGTCCCGCCCGCACCAAGGCGCTCGGCATTTGGGGCGCCATCTCCGCGTCCGGGGCGACGGCCGGTGTGGTCATGTCGGGTCTGCTCACCGACGGCCCGGGATGGGAGTGGATCTTCTTCATCAACGTGCCGGTCGGAATCGCGCTGGCGGCCGGCGCCTTCGCGTTCCTCAGCGAGACCTACGGCGAGCGCCAGCGGAGCTTCGACGTCCTCGGGGCGGTGACGATCACCGCGGGACTGCTGCTCCTGGTGTTCGGCGTCAACAGGGGCGAGATCTGGGGCTGGACCGACGGGCGCACCATCGGCGTGCTGACGGCCGCGCTCGTCCTGCACGCCGCGTTCCTCGTCATCGAGTCCCGGGTGGCGCAG
>DASSYY010000292.1:0-5190 GCA_035703025.1 Gemmatimonadales bacterium
CGGATGGCGCGCGGCCGCGCTGGTCGGGATCGTGGCCTTCGGCCTCGGCGTCCTGCTGGCCGGCCTGGCCTGGCGGCCCTCGGCGCCGCGATATCCGCCGGTGGTCCTGCGGTACGCCATGGCGCTCCCCGACAGCGCTGCGCTGGTCAACGGCAACGGGTCGGGCCTGGCCTACGCTCCCGATGGCTCGGCCTTCGCCTACAGCTCGAGGCAGGGGCTGCTGCTGCGCCTGGCCG
Organism: Gemmatimonadales bacterium; assembly: GCA_035703025.1. Taxonomy (GTDB): domain Bacteria; phylum Gemmatimonadota; class Gemmatimonadetes; order Gemmatimonadales; family GWC2-71-9; genus CAVVWJ01. Next base: position 237 of record DASSYY010000292.1, read on the forward strand.
ACCGGCTCGATGCGGTGCCGGTCGTCGGGGGCCGCAGAGGCATCAGCCCCTTCTTTTCTCCCGACAGCCGTTGGCTCGGCTATCAGGATGGCGCCCGGTTGGTGAAGGTGCCGCTCGCCGGCGGCGCGCCGGTGACGATCTGCGACTCGTGCACCGGCTACTCCTTCTCCTGGAGCACCGATGACACCGTCCGCTACCACACGGCGCCCGCGAGCAATCCCAATTCGCGGGTGCTGATGGCGGTGTCGGCCCGGGGGGGAACGCCGTACGAGATCGCGCGCCCCGACTCGAGCTCGACCGAGGCCTTCCGCGGGGCGATGCTCATCCCGGGGACCCGCACCGTGCTGTTCGCGCTCTTCACCGGCTCGAGCAGCCGCCTCGCGGCGCTGAATCTCGAGACCCACGCCATCACCCGATTCGATCAGCCGGGATTCAGCCCGCAGTGGGTCGCGGCCGGATTCGTGGTCCTCGGCAGCTCGGACGGCAGCCTGATCGCCGTGCCGTTCGATGCCCGACGGGGCCGGCCCGACGGACCTCCCGTGACCATCGCCCGCGACGTGTCGCAGCCCGACGCCTTTTCCTCGCGCGCGGCGGTATCGGCCAGCGGGGCCGTCGTCTACCCGCCGTCCGGTGGAGAGGCGCCGCGCCATCTGGCCCTGATCGGGCGCTCCGGAGCGGCCGACCTCATTCCCGGCGAGGGGCGCCTGTTCACCAGCCCCCGGTTCTCGCCGGACGGCCGCCGCATGGCGCTCGGGATCACCGACCAGACGGGGGCGGAGGACGTCTGGGTCCTCGATCTGGCGCAGCACACCTGGTCGCGCCTCACGACGAGCGGGATCAACAATCGGCCCGTCTGGACGCCCGATGGCCGCCGGCTGGTCTACTCCAGTAACGACGACCTCTGGCGGATCGCCGCCGACGGCAGCGGCCGTCCCGAGAGCCTGCTCGTCGCCAACGGCAACCGCTTCGCCGGGACCGTCACGCCCGACGGACGCGCCGTGGTGTTCCAGGAGGAGTCGAGCGAGCGCAGCGGGATTCGGAGCATGATCTTCGATTCGGCGCCCGTGTCGCGCCTGGTCGTTCCCGGCACCTTCGGCGAGTCCGCACCGGCCCTCTCGCCGGACGGGAAGTGGCTGGCGTACCAGTCCGACGAGACGGGGCGGATGGAGGTGTACGTGCGGCCCTATCCGGAGCCCGGCGCCAGGGTGCCGGTCTCGCTGCACGGTGGCACGGAGCCGGTCTGGGCCCACAGCGGGCGGGAGCTGTTCTTCCGCTCGGGCGACAGCCTGATGGCAGCCGCGGTCGCCCTGAATCCTTCCTTTGCGGTGACGGGGCGGCGCGGGCTGTTCGCCGGCTCGTTCGTCAGCGGGGGCAACTACCGCGAATACGACGTGGCGCCCGACGATCAGCACTTCGTCATGCTGAGCGGTGGGGCGGGGCAGTCCACCTTGATCGGCCTGCAGCATGTCTTCGATCGCCTCGCGCCCGCCCGCTAGCCGCCGCGCGGTTCCCGCGTGACCGACCTGTTCGACCGGCTCTCCCTCGCCCTGGCCGATCGCTACCGCCTCGAGCGCGAGCTGGGGCAGGGCGGGATGGCGACGGTCTACCTCGCCCACGACCTCAAGCACGATCGCAAGGTCGCGGTCAAGGTGCTCCGCGAGGAGCTCTCCGCCTCGCTCGGGAAGGAGCGCTTCCTCCGCGAGATCAAGGTCGCGGCGGCCCTGCAGCACCCCCACATCCTCCCGCTGTACGACTCGGGCGCCGCCGATGGCCTCCTCTTCTACGTCATGCCGTACGTCGACGGCCTGTCGCTGCGCGACAAGCTGGTGAAACAGGGAGAGCTGCCTATCGGCGATGCGGTGCGGATCCTCCGCGACATCGCCGATGCCCTCTCCGAGGCCCACCGCCACGGCGTCGTCCATCGCGATCTCAAGCCCGAGAACGTGATGATCCGCGGCCGCCATGCGCTGGTCATGGATTTCGGCGTGGCCAAGGCCCTGAGCGATGCCACCGGACGGCAGTCGCTCACCACGGTGGGCATCGCGCTGGGAACGCCGACCTACATGGCGCCGGAACAGGCGGTCGCCGATCCGCACGTGGATCACCGCGCCGACCTCTACGCCTTCGGCGTGGTGGCCTACGAGCTGCTGGCCGCCAGGCCGCCCTTCACCGGCGCGACCCCGCAGCAGATCCTCGCCGCGCACGTCACCGCCGCCGCCGAGCCGGTCTCGGCCCACCGCACGATGCCGCCGGCGCTGGCGGCGCTGGTCATGCGCTGCCTCGAGAAACGGCCGGCCGATCGCTGGCAGAGCGCCGAGGAGCTGATCACCCAGCTCGAGGTGGTGCTGACGCCGAGCGGCGGGATCACGCCGACGGCCACGGTGCCCGTCGCCGCCACGACCGCGCCCCGCTCGCGCCGCGTTTCCCTGGCGGTCGCGCTCGGCGTCCTGGTCGTGCTGCTCGGCGTCGGTGTCTGGCGCGCGACTCATCGCGGGCCGCCCGCGCGGCCCGGCGCTGGTCTCCCGGCCGCGACCGCCAAGCGCGTGGGCGTGCTGCCGTTCGCGTCGAGGAGCCGGGACAGCTCCGATGCCTATCTGGGCGATGGCATGGCCACCGACCTCACCACCACTCTGGCCGGGATGACCGGACTGCACGTCGTCTCGCGCAGCTCGGCCTTTGCGCTCCGCGGGAAGACCGCCAAGGAGGCGGGGACCGCGCTCACCGCGGACGCGATGGTGGAGGGCACGGTGGGCAAGGTGGAGGACCGGCTGCGGGTGACGGTGTCGCTGGTGAACGTCGCGGACGAGGAAGTGCTCTGGAGCCAGCGGTACGACGTCACCGAAAAGGACTTCTACGCGCTGCAGGACTCGGCCGCGGCCGCGATCGCGTCGGTGCTGGGCGTCGGCCTCGACCGCCGGGCCGACGCGGGGCTCGCGGCCCACCGGACGGCGAGCCCCGAGGCCCACGATCTCGTCCTGCGGGGCCAGTTCCTGACCGAGCAGAGCACCGAGGCCGGCCTCCGCCAGGCGATCGCGCTGTTCGAGCGCGCGGCGAGCCTCGATTCCACGTACGCCGACCCGTGGAACGGGATCGCCCAGGCCTGGTTCTTCCTCGCCGATACGTACCTGGCCCCGCGGGAGGCCGTCCCCCCGATGCGCGCGGCGGTCGACAAGGCGCTGGCGCTCGATCCGACGTCGGCCTGGGCGCACGCCCTCAACGGCAGTCTGCTCACCACCTACGGCCTCGACTCCCGCGCCGGCGAACGGGAGTATCTCGCGGCGACCGCGCTGGACAGCACGGCTCCCCTCACCGGCGACTATGGCTGGCTGCTGCACGGGCGCGGCCTGGACGATTCGGCCCTGGCAGTGGTGCGCCGCGCGCGGCGGCACAATCCCTTCGCCTACGCGCCGACCAACCTGGCGATGACCATCTTCACCAACCTGGGGATGGTGGACAGCGCGACCGCCGCCTGCCAGGCACTCCGCCAGCTGGCGCCCGATAACTGCGATGAGCGACTCCTGATCCAGCGGGGCCGTGCCGCCGAGGTCGTCGCCGCGCGCAAGGCGAGGCCGCCCACCGACCCGGTAGACATGCTGACCCTCGCCGAGGCGCTGGCACGCGCCGGTGATACCGTGTCCGCGCGCCGTCAGCTCTCGGCCGTGCTCGTCGCCGGGCGGACGCGATACCTCCGGGAGGACTACGTCGCGGGCGTGTTTCTGGCTCTGGGAGACACGAGCCGTGCGCTGGAGTGGCTCGACCGCGGTCTCGCCGCCCAGGCCGCGAACATGGCCCAGATCAACCGGGCCTGGCGATTCAAGCCGCTGCACGGCAACCCGGGATTCGCGGCCATCGTGCGGAAAGCGGGGCTGCCGCTGCTTCCGTGACCTGCAGTCAGGACCCTATGTCGCGCGCCTCCCGGCGCCACGCCGCCACCTCGAGATTGTGCAGGGTCACCTCCAGCGATGGATGCCCTGCCCCCAGCACCCGCCGCTTGATCGCCGCCGCCTCCTCCAGCAGCCTCCGCCCCCGCTCGACGCGCCCCCGGAGCACGTACATCGACCCCAGGTCGTGCAGCGCCACCGCCAGGTCGTGCGCGCCGGCTTCCGGCGACCGCCGCAGCACCCGGAGCGCCGCTCGGTAGAGCGGCTCCGACTCCGCGTACCGCCCTTGGCCGTCGAGGATGGCGGCCAGCGCCACCCGGTCCGCCGCCACCGCCGGCGGGTCGGCCGGCGCCAGCGCCTCCCGCAGCGCCAGTCCGCGCCGGGCGAACGCCTCGCCCGCCGCGTAGTTGCCGCGCGCGTGCTCGATGCCGCCGAGGTTGTGGTACAGGGTGGCGAGGGCGTCGGGGTCGCGATGGGGCTGGCGCTCGAGGAGTGCGAGCGCACGCTCGTAGTGCGCCCGCCCCTCGGCGTACCGGCCCGCCGCCTTGCAGGCGAGCCCCAGCGCGTTCAGCTCGTGGACGGTCAGGCGTCCGCCAGCCGGGTCTCGTTGTGGTTGGCGGCCAGCTTGGGCGCGATCCGCTCCTCGAGCTCCTCGGCCACCAGCTCCGGCTCGGCCGGGGTGCTGGGGGGCTGGGTGCTCCTGGGCGCGTCGGACTTCGCGGGCGGGGCGCCGGGTTGGGTCTTCTTCTGGGAGACCATGGCTCCTCCTGGGGTGGGTTCGGCTGCGAGCGGGTGTCATACATTGAGAGATCGCAAATCGCCCGCCGAACCTGACACGCGGGGCTGGGAGCGGCCGGACACGCGAATGGCCCGAAGCGCGTGCTCCGGGCCGTTCGTGTCTCCGGTGCCTCTCCTACGAGCCCTTTCGCACTCCCGCCGCCGCCGCCGTCACATCCGCCCCCACCGCTCCCGCCGTCTGCGTTGCCAGGGCCGAATGCTGCTGCACCGTCGCCAGCATGTCCGCCGCCAGCTGCTTGAGCGACGCCACCCGTCCGGCGTCGGCTTCCTGCTGG
>DASSYY010000087.1:0-9211 GCA_035703025.1 Gemmatimonadales bacterium
TCGACGAGCGTCCGGGTTGCTCGCGCGGAGCGTCCCGGGCGGGCCGCACCGGCGGAATCGCCGGGAGCGAGGAACCCAACTTGGACATGACGTGAGCATGAGCGGTCGGATCATGCGCGAGGCGGCGCCCTCTGTTGGGATGACGTGGAGGGAGCCAGTACGCGCCGCCATCAAGGTCGGGCCACCACGATTCGCGCGATCGCATGTGGGCGGCGCGTCGGCGCAACCACGGTGCTCGTGGCCGGGTTGGTCATCGCTCGAAAATTTCGCCGTTCCGTGCGGTCGGAATTCATTCTGTCAAGAGCGCGTTCGCGCCGATTTACGCATGGTTGACTTTTCCACACCCGTTCCGTAACATCTCTCGCCCTTGATCAATCCCCCACCGTTTTCGAGTTCCGATGCAGCTGTCCGCAAAAGACGCATGGAAGCGAATCCTCGACGAGGCGCATCGCGAGCTTCCTGACCACACGATCAGGACCTGGCTGGAGCCGACAGAGGCGATCGCCCTCGACGAGGGACGCCTGATCGTCGGCGCACCGGATCAGTTCGCGGTGGAGTGGAACGAGACGAAGCACGCGACGCTGCTGTCCCGGCTGGCCGAACCGGTCATCGGGCAGCCGACCTCGGTCGTCTTCCGCGTCCACGAGGACCGTCAGAAGCGGCCCCAGATGGATTTCTTTGTCGCGCCGAGCGCGCCGGCCGTCGTGGCCGTTCCGGTCAATCCGAGCACCCAGCCGCTCAACGAGCGGTACACGTTCGACACGTTCGTCATCGGCAAGTCCAACGAGCTCGCGGCCGCCGCCGCCCACGCCGCCGCCGAGTCCCCGGGCAAGACCTACAACCCCCTCTTCATCTACGGCGCCACCGGGCTGGGCAAGACCCACCTCATGCAGGCCATCGCCCACACGGTCTGCCAGCGCCAGCCCGACACCCGGGTGCTCTACGTGGGCGCCGAGCAGTTCATCAACGAAGTCATCGAGAGCATCCACAGCCGGACCATGCCCGAGTTCCGGCGCCGCTACCGCGCCGATGTGGACCTCTTCCTGGTGGACGACGTCCATTTCCTCGAAGGCAAGGAGATGACGCAGGAGGAGTTCTTTCATACGTTTAACGCGCTCTACGAGGGCAACAAGCAGATCGTGCTGACCTCGGACCGGCCGCCCAAGGAGATCCCGGGCCTCGAGGCCCGGCTGGTGAGCCGGTTCGAATGGGGGATGGTGGCCGACATCGGCCAGCCGGACCTGGAGCACCGGATCGCCATCCTGCGCAAGAAGCAGGAGCAGGACCACCTGGAGCTCACCATCCCGGACGACGTGCTGCGGTTCATCGCCGAGCACGTGCGCTCGAACGTACGGGAGCTGGAGGGCTGCATCATCAAGCTGCTCTTGTTCGCGTCGCTCAAGCACAAGGAAGTGTCGATCGAGCTGGCCCGCGAGGCGCTGAGCGACAAGATCCGGCCGGGCGAGGACGGGCTGGCCTCGCCCAAGGCGCTGCCGTCGATCAACAAGGTGCAGGAGGTGGTGGCGCGGCGCTGGGGCGTGACGCCGGAGGGACTGCGCTCGAAGGCGCGGATCAAGACGCTCACAGTGCCGCGCCAGATCGCGATGTACCTCGCGCGCGAGCTGCTGGAGATGCAGCTGGTCGAGATCGGCCAGGCGTTCGGCGGGCGCGATCACTCGACCGTGATCCACAGCGTGGACAAGGTGAGCCGCCAGATGTCGCGCGATCGCACGTTCCGCGAGCGCGTCGATCACGCGCGCCAGGAGTTGTGCGCAGAATAATCCCCGCGCGCGCGCTTGCGTTGTGGGAACTCTGGACTCTGGTGGAGAGGTCGGGTGGAACGTCCCCATGGCCAACAGCGTGTCGACACGCGGCGGGGACAGTAACTGCGGGCCCCCGGAGGCATTACCGGGCCCGCCCACATATCCAGAGCCTCTACTACTGCTGCTAAGTATTTTAAACTGGTAAGGCAGTACTGCTTTTTCCTCCTTGAGGAGCGGCATGAAGCTCACGATCACGCGGGAGCAACTCCAGGAAGGCCTCGTCGCCGTGGCGGCCAGCGTGCCGGCCAAGACGACGCTGCCGATCCTGTCGAACATCCTCCTCGAGGCGACCAAGGACGGCATCCGCCTCTCGGGCACCGATCTCGACATCGCGGTGAGCACCACGGTGTCGGCCTCGGTGGACCAGGAGGGGGCGATCACGCTGCCGGCGCGCAAGCTGGTCGAGATCGTCCGCGAGCTCCCGAGCGCGGCCATCCGGCTCACCGCCTCCGGCGAGCAGCGGGTGACCATCGAGTGCGGCCGCTCCAAGTTCCGGCTGCTGGGCCTGCCGCGGGAGGAGTTTCCGGCGTTCCCGACCGTCAAGTTCGACGGCAGCTGGCGGACCTCGTCGAAGGACCTGCAGAAGCTGATCGCCCACGTGGCGTTCGCCGCGAGTACCGAGGAGAGCCGCCCGATCCTGAACGGCGTGCTCTGGGAGCTCCGGCCCGAGCGGATGCGGATGGTGGCCACCAACGGGCACCGGCTGGCGCGGATGGACGTGCCCACGCCGCCCTCGGGCAACACGGCGCAGGCCGACCTGATCGTGCCACCCAAGGCGCTCGAGCAGATCCGCCGGCTGTTCAAGGCCGACGAGGAAGTCGAGATCGCCAAGAGCGAGAATCACCTCGGCTTCCGCTCGGCTACGACCCAGATCTACACCCGGCTGATCGAGGGGCCGTATCCCAACTACGAGCAGGTCATCCCGCGGGAGAACGACAAGTCGGCCACGGCCGACAAGGCGGCGTTCTCGTCGGCGCTGCGCCGGATGAGCATCGTGGCCAGCGACCAGACGCACCGGATCCGCATGGCGTTCGCGAATGGCTCGTGCAAGCTGTCGGTCCAGACCCCCGACCTGGGGGAGGCGCAGGAAGAGATCACGGTGAGCTACGACGGCGACCCGCTCGAGATCGGCTTCAACGCCTCGTACCTGCTGGAGATCCTCAAGTACATCCCGACCGACGAGGTCCGGCTCACGTTCAAGGCGCCGGAGCGAGCGGCCACCTGCGAGCCGGTGGGCTGGAACGACCCCTCGAGCTATCTGACGCTGGTCATGCCCCTCCGCCTGGTCGACTGAGCTGCTCCTCCCGCGGCGCTGTGACGGTGCCCCCGGCCAGCCGGCGGGCACCGTTGTAGTTTAGGAGGACACGCCCAGCCTGGGAGGCTACGGATGCGCACCACCCTCGACAACTTCGATCTCGAGCCCGCCGGCGGTGAGGAGTCCCGCGGCGGTTTCCTTGGCCTCGCCCTGGTGGCGCTGGCCGTCGGCGCCGGAACGGCGCTGCTGTTCGCGCCGGTGGAGGGCGCCAAGACCCGCGAGCTGGTCGGCGAACGGCTCCGCGATTTCCGGGGCGACGCGGAGGGCGCCATCGCACGGGTGCAGCGCGAGCTGGGCCGGCGCGACGCACGCCGGCGGCGGGAGCGCCGGTCGTCGGCGCTGCTCGGCCTCGCGCTCGGCGCCGGCGTCGCGGCGCTGCTGCTGCCCCAGAGCGGCCCCGAGACCCGGCGGAAGCTCTCCGAGGCATGGCGCCGCCGGAAGGGCGAGGTGGACGAGGTCGTGGACCGAGTCGTCCGGGAGCCACAGCCGGAGCCGCAGCCGGCGAGCTGAGCGGCGACGTGGGACCACTAGGAGCAACGGGGGCATGCCTTGGGGCATGCCCCCGTTCTATGCGCTCAGGGTGACAGCGGGGTGGATGCAGCGCCCTCGGCGGGCCTGGGTGCGTCGGACGCGTCAGCCGGCACCGAGTCCGGTGCCGGCGACGGCAGCGCCGGAGACGTCGTCGATGGCTCCGCCCCGGGCGGCGGTTCGTCCGGCTCGGGCGGCAGCGTTTCGACCGGTGCACGGAGTGAATCGAGCAGCGAGTCCACGCCCGGCGTCCACTGGATCGTGTCGCCCGGCTGAATCAGCGGCTCCTCCTCGACCCTCGGGACTTCGATCCGCTCCCCGCGCATGCGGCGGAGGATCAGGTCCTGGCGCCGGCGCATGCGGTTGGGCCGGTAGGCCGGGTTGGAGCGAAGCGGGAACGGCAGCGTGGCCGCCAGCGCCGCGGCCTGGGTCTCGCTGAGCCGCACCGCCGACGCGTTGAAGTACCGCCGGCTCGCGGCCTCGACCCCCCAGACCCCGTCGCCCAGCTCGGCGATGTTGAGATAGAGGGCCAGGATGCGGGGCTTGTCCAGGGCCAGCTCCAGCCGCCAGGCCGTCACCGCCTCCTTGAGCTTGCGGAGTGGATTGCGCGACGGCGACAGGTAGAGGTTCTTGGCCACCTGCTGGGTGATGGTGCTGGCCCCGCGCAGCGCATCCCGCCGAGCCCACGAGCTGCCGAGCACCCGGCGCAGCTCCGCCCGGTCCCGGGCCGACTCCCAGTCGAACCGGCCCCTCCGGTAGCCCAACGCGTGACGCATCTCCTGATAGTCGATCCCGCCGTGGGTCCAGAAGCGCGCGTCCTCACCCGTCGTCGCGGCCTCGCGCACCGCCGGCGCCATGGAGTCCAGCGGCACGGGCCGGTAGCGCCGCCGCTCGGACGGTCCTTCCCGCATGGCCATGAACGCGGTCTGCGCCGGCCAGTGGGTCCGATACCAGACCGGCGGCGGCCAGACCGCCAGCAGCCAGGCCAGGAACGTCGCCGGGACGAGGAGGCTGTAGCGGAGGAAACGGCGGAGGCGCGAGCGCGTCATGGCGCGCGGCGAATCAGCGTGGCGTGCTCGAGGTGATGGCGTAGCTGCCGGTCTGCTTCACCGGCACTGTCTGGCCCAGGCTGGGGACGGTGATGGTCATGTCACCCGACTCGTTGCCCCGCGCCGAGATGAGCACGCCGTCGAGGCCGAGCACGTGCGCGCCCTGGCGCTTGCCGGTGGCCTGCATCTGCAGCTCCTGGTCGCCCTGGTTCCGGGTGCCGGTCCGATCGTAGGAGCCGTCGCTCTGGAGGGTGATGCCCTTCCGCATCCCCGGCGCATCGCTCGCCGCGGCGCGGTAGGTCGTCACCGCGCGCTCGTTGCCGGGAAAGGCGTCGGCGGTGAGCCGGTACTCGGTGGTGTCGGTCCACTCCATCCCCTCGCGCACGCCGCCGGCCGGAAGCGCGGGAAAGAGCAGTCGCAGGCGACCCGTGAGCTCGTCCGGGAGCGTTCCCATGCGATCGGGCGTGAGCGCGCTCAGGCCGCCGCTGGCGGTGAGCGTCGCGGTCCACCGCGTGCCGCGGGCCGCCGCCAACGAATCGGGCGACGCCGGCTGCCCGCTCTCCAGCGCCTGCAGCGAATCGAGCACGATGGCGACCTGGTAAGCCCCGGGCGTGGGCGACTCGGTCAGGCTCACATGCAGGAACGCGATCCGGTCGCGGACCTGCTCCTGGGTGGCGCCGCCCGGATACTGCAGGCTCAGGCTGTCGTGCCGCTCCAGGCGGTAGGCCGCGCTCCGCACGGCCTTATAGGTCACGGCCGGGCCGCGACCAGGGGTGGTAGGCGCCGGCGCCTCCGCCTCGCCCGGCTTGGGCGCCGGGGCCGGCGTGGGCGCACTGCCGGCGGTGGCACCCCCGCAGCCCGCAGCGAGGACAGTAGCGAGCAAGAGCCCCGGAGTCGCTCGGAGCGGCGTCATGGGAGAGGCGTCACCTTGGTGACCTGCGTGATCGTGATCGGCAGCGGCTCGTTGGCGAACGCCCCCGAAATGGTGAGCGACGAGCGGAGCTGCCAGTCCCCGCCGAGATAGAGCCCTTCGGGGGTGACGAAATAGACGCCGGTGCCCTTGCCCGAGCCCTCGATGCGAGCGGGGCCGTTCGGCGTCGGCTGCGTCCCCGCCACCGACGAGTTGTATTCGCTCGAGATGCGGACCGTCTTCCGCTTCTCGCGGGTCTCGTTGCCTACCACCCGGTAGGCCGTAATGCGCTTCACCACGACGCTGTCGGTGCCGTCGGTCGTGGCCTTGGCGGTCGTGTCGGCCCACTGCTCGCCGGTCTTGACGCCCGGCTTGACCCAGGGGAAGAAGTCGGTGAGGAAGCCCTGCACCCGCAGGGCCGCAGGTGTCCCGCTGACCGCTTCGAGGTCGCTCAGCTTGCCGGTGGCGTTGAGGAACGCGTGGAACTCGGCCCCCTTGGCGCTGTCGAACACCGCGGCGGGGATCGGTGACGCGCTGTCGCCGCGCATGGAGTCGACCACCAGGCGCACGCTCCGGCCGCCCACGCTGTCGGTCAGGGTGAGGGTCAGGAAGCTCGCGGTCGAGAAGGAGATGGTCTGCTTCCCCTTGCCCGCGGCGCTGGCGTCCATGTCCTGGGTCAGGGTCTGATCGACCCGGTAGCGGGCCGTGACCGGGGCGCGCTGCGCGGTGGCAGCGGTGGCGAGACCGGCAAGGCCGGCGGCGGCGAAGAGTCGAGCGACCATCGGATATCCTCGTGAGGGCCAGAAGCTCCGCGGCCCTCCGAACCAGGTCCGGAGGGCCGCGCTGGTCGAGCCGTAAGCCGAGTTCTGTTCCCGGCACTCGCGTGCCCGGGATGGTCATCTGTCTGGGATGGCCGTCGCCGGCCACCTCTAGCAGCCTACCCGCGGCTTGTCCTGCCGGTGTGGGTCACACCTCGCCGCTTATTTGGCCTTGCTCCGACTGGGGGTTACCGTGCCACCGCCGTTGCCGGCGGCGCGGTGGGCTCTTACCCCACCGTTTCACCCTTACCCCCCGGTTGCCCGGTGGGCGGTCTGTTCTCTGTGGCCCTGTCCGTCGCCTCTCGGCGCCCAGGCGTTACCTGGCAGTCTACCCGGTGGAGCTCGGACTTTCCTCGAGACGCCTTGCGGCGCCCGCGACCATCGCGCCCGACCAGCAGGGGGAATATAACGGGGGCCGTCACCCCGAGGGAGCGGATGCGATCGAGGGACCTCGCTCCGGCTGGCTCGAGCCATGTCCGGGCAGAGGTCCCTCGCCGTAAATGTGTTGACAGCGGGCAGATCGCGACTAGCCGGCCCCCAGCCGGGCCAGGCCCTGCTGCGCCTGCCGGACGAACGGTTGCAGCGAAGGGTCGGCCGCGCGCCACTGGCTCAGCACGTCCTGGTACTCCTGGCGCGCCTCCGCCCGACGGCCGAGCTGCTCGAAGGCGGCCGCGCGGAGAAGCCGGACCCGGCCGACCATGCCCCAGCGAGCATCGAACCCCGCGGTCCGGAGCGCCTCGGGCTCGAAGTCCTGCAGGGCCCGGAGGGTGGCCTGATAGTCGCCGAGGAGGAAGTAGGCCTGGGCGGCGAGCGGCCGGCGGTAGCTGGCGTACATGATCTTGGCCTGAACCGAGTCGGGCTCGGCCAGGGCGCGGCGCGCAGCGGCGGAGTCGCCGCGACTCAGTGCGAGGAGGGCCCGCACTTCCTTGGTCAGCGTCTCGCCAGTGAGCGCACGGTACTCGCTCAGCGCGCTGCTGTCCGCGGCCGGCCCGGTGAAGAGGCCGATCGCCGCCGCCGCGCCGCTGTGGGCCACGTGCTTCCGCTGGTCGGCAGGCGCCATGCGGACGGCCTCCGCCGCGCTCTGCCACACCTGCCGGAGCGAGGCGGTCGGCACCCCGGTCGCGCCGTAGAGCTCGCCCAGCGCCATCCGCCGCCAGGCCTCGCGCCCGGCGCCCTCGGTCTCCCGTCCCGGATGCTGGATGACCTCCCGGCGCACCTGGTCGGCCAGGTCGATCGTCTTGGCGGCGCTGGAGAGGTCGCCCTGGTAGGCGAACACGTTGGCGGCGGCTTCGATGTCGCCCACGACGGTGGGGGTGCCTTCGTAGGTCCGGAAGTCCTGCGGCGCCACGGTATCGAGCGCGCCGCGCAGGTCGCGCGCGGCGCGCTCCACCTCGCCCGAAGCGAAACGGATGCGGGCGACGACGAACGGCAGCTCCGGGTGCACCGGCGCGGTCTGGCGGAAGCGGTCCACCTCGGCCATGGCCGCCCCGTAGTTGCCCGATGCGACGTACGCGTCGACCATCGCGCCATGGGCCCGAAGCGTGGTCGGCTGGGTGTTGACCCAGCTCCGGGCGGTGGCCAGTGCCTCGAGCCGGGCCCGGCGCACGGCGGCAAGCGAGGCCGCGCTGTCGACGAGGCTGCGCCCGGATGAGCCCTCGGTGGCCGCGAACGAGTCGGGGGCCACGAGCGCGTAGTACGGCCGAGGCGTCGCCGCGAAGCTGAGCATCGCCTGCACGTGCTCGTAGGCGAGCGCATAGCCGGGGTCCAGCGCCAGCGTGCGCCGGAAGGCGCGGATCGCCTGGGTCCAGGCCGGCGCCTGGTTGATGCCGGTGGTGTCGTGGAACCAGGCTTCGCCGAGACCGTACCAGGCGTCGGCGTCGGACTGATCGCGGGTGAGGAGCTGCTGGTAGGCCGCCCGCGCGTCGGCGTACTCGCCGCCCAGGAATGCCCGATAGGCGTTGATGACGGTCCGGTCGTGCGCCGGGAGATTGCCGGAGTAGGCCATGGCCCGGACGATGGCCGCGTCGGCGATCGAGTCGCCCGTGCCCACCAGCCAGCCTCGAGTGAGCGCGAGCTTGTAGTAGGCGAGGCCGAAGGTGGTGTCGATCCGGATCGCGCGCTGGAGCTCGCGCTCGGCCCCCGCCAGGTCCCACCGGTTGAGCTGCTCCACGCCGGCGAGATACGCGCGGTACGCCTCGAGCGACGGGGTGGTGCTCCGCGCGAGGCCGATCCGCACCTCGTTCGGCGCGCCCGACAGGTCGAGCAGCTTGGCGGCGAGCTGGTCGAACAGGGGCCGCACGTCGGCCCCGGGACGGTCGTCCACCCGGGCCACGTCCACCCGGTTGCCGGACGCCACGTCGTAAACCCGGGCGGTGAGGTGGAGCGAGTCGCCGGCCTGGGCGTAGTCGCCGAGTACGACCGTCCAGACCCCCGCCTCGCGGGCCAGGCGGCGGGCGAGGTCGAGCCCGACGTCGTCGCCCGGGCGGAGGCGGTGCGCGGCCAGGAGGTCGTGGAGCCGCTCGTGGTCGACGACCGTGAGATCGTTCCACTGCGACAGGTTGAGCCCCAGCATGCTGACGCTGCCGTCGCGCAGCCAGTCGACCGCCCGGTCGTCGCGCAGGTTGTCGAACGGCAGCACGAGAATCGAGTGCCGCGGGTTGACCCCACTCGGCGGCCCGGGCGAGCGGCGGGCGAGGCCGAGGGCGCCGGCCACCAGCGCGACGGCCACGGCGCCGCCAGCCAGCAGCGCTCGCCGCCGGCGCACCGGG
>DASSYY010000115.1:0-11916 GCA_035703025.1 Gemmatimonadales bacterium
TCTGCCTCGGCGCGGGCTCCCTGGCGGACGCCGTCGCGGCCATTGCAGACCATGTCGTCTCCCGCGCCGGGAGCTCGGACTGCGACCTCGCCGTAGCCACGGATCCGGACGCGGGCATGCTGGTCCAACTCCGAGACGCCTTGGTCCCCGGCGGCACCTGCTACATCGAATGGCACAGGCGCGGAGATGGGGTGGACCAGATGGAGCACGCGCTTCGCGCGGCGGGCTTCGAGGACGTCACCTGCTATCGCCCGTGGCCGGCCCCCGATGCGCTCCCGCTGTACTGGATTCCGCTGGGAGCCGCCGGCGCCTCGGCTTACGTACGCTCGCGCCGCCGGTTGCCCGGCGGCCGGCTCCGGCGCCTCGTGAACGAAGTCCGCCGCCGCGCCGGCGATCTCCTGCGCGGCCGTCCCGGAGCGACGATCTGCGCGCTCGCCCGACGTCCGGGTGCGTCCTCTTCCGATGAGCTCACGCCGGCGGCCTGGCTGCGCCAGGGCTGGCCGCATTGGGGGCTGGGGCCGTCACCGGATCGGCTGTCGACGCTGCTGGTCACGGGTGGACCACGCAGCGTCAGCAAGGTGGTCCTGCTCGCGTTCGCGGAGCCCAGCCCGATTCCGGTGGTCGCGGTGAAGGCCCCGCGAGTGGAAGAGTCGGCTGCCGGGGTTCGCCGGGAGGGGGAAGTCCTCGCGGGGCTGAGCGCCCGCGGGCTCGCCGGGGTGCCCCGACTGCTCGCCCGCCGCGAGACAGGGGGCGCGCCGCTCGTCGGTGAAACCGCGATCGTCGGCCGACCGCTCGAGACCCTGCTCACCCGAGCGAGCATGGGTGCCTGGTCCGGCAAGGTCACCGACTGGCTGGCCTCGCTGTCGTCTCCGGAGCCGCCCCGGCCGCCGGCTCACTGGCGCGAGGCCATCGTGGAGCCGGCGCTGGCCCGGTTCGTCGAGTTGTTCGGCGGGGTCGTGGATCGGGGGCTGCTGCGCGAGGCCGAGGCCATCATCCGTGGTCTCGGCGCTCTGCCGTCGGTCCCGGAGCAGCGAGACCTGGGCCCATGGAATGTGCTGGTGACGCCGGCGGGCGGGATCGCGGTGCTGGATTGGGAGTCGGCCGAGGTGGACGGGCTACCGGCGCTCGACTTGCTCTACTACCTGGCGTACGCCGCGTTCAGCGCGGACCGGGCGCGCGATCGCGAGAGCCGGGTGGCCTCGTTCCGTCGCTCGCTCGACGCGACCACCTTCACCGGTGCGATTCGGCGCGACTGCCTGGCGCGGTACGTCGGTGCACTCGGCCTCGAGGCCTCACAGCTGGCGCCGCTGCGGGCGCTGGTATGGCTCATCCACGCGCCGTCGGATGCCCGGCACGCCGCAGCGGATGCCGGCGGCACGCCGCCGGCCGAGCTGTTGTCGCGCAGCCTGTTTCTGGGACTCTGGGAGGAGGAGGTCCGCCACCTCGCCGGCGGGTGACAGGGCCCGGCGTATTGTCGGTCAGTCCGCGTCCCGCAGCTCGAGCCGACAAGTGACCACGCCGTCATCGGGCGGGGTCAGGCCCAGGCCGGGCGACTGCAGCGCCACCACTTCCACCTCGAACCCCGCCGGCACGAAGTCGTAGATCGCGCCGAGCGGTCCGGCCAGCCAGAACCCCATCTGATACACGCCAGGATTGAGATGCAGCGCGGGGATGCGCACCGTGAGCCGGTGCGTCCCCGGCTCGAGCTGGAGCGTGCGCCCGACGGCCATCGTGTCGGCGTTGACCAGCTTGGTGCCCTGCAGGTCGTACAGCGTGACGGCCAGGCTGGGGATGGTGCAGGCGGCCTTGGTCTCGATCGCGAGACCAATGGAGAGTGGCCCGTCGGGAAAGGGGCGGCCGCCGGCCGCGTCGGCCTCGCTCCAGTAGCGGGCCTGGAGGACGCGCGCCGTCCCGGTGCCGGTGCGCTCGACGCTCGAGAGGTCGATCCAGGCGCCGGCCGACGACGGGGCGTCGGCGCGCGCCAGATACTGCGCCACGATGTCCGCCGTCGCCCCGGCGGCAACGGCGCGTCCGTGCTCCATCAGCACGGCCCGCGTGCACAGCCGCTGCACCGCGTCCATGTTGTGGCTCACGAACAGCACCGTCCGGCCGTCGCCCCGGGAGACGTCCCGCATCCGTCCGAGACACTTCTTCTGGAACTCCGCGTCGCCCACGGCCAGTACCTCGTCGACGATCAGCACCTCGGGCTCAAGGTGCGCGGCCACCGCGAAGGCGAGCCGCACCTGCATGCCGCTCGAGTAGCGCTTGACGGGCGTGTCGAGGAACGGCCCGATGTCCGCGAATGCCACGATCTCGTCGAACTTGCGCTCGATCTCCGCCTTGCGCATCCCGAGGATGGCGCCGCTCATGTACACGTTCTCGCGGCCGGTGAGCTCGGAATGGAACCCGGTGCCCGCCTCGAGCAGCGAGCCCACGCGGCCCTCGATCTCGGCCCAGCCTTCGGTCGGCGCCACGATGCGCGAGAGGATCTTGAGCAGGGTGCTCTTGCCCGCGCCATTCCCGCCGATGATGCCCACGACCTCGCCCCGCTGCACCTCGAGCGACACCTCCCGGAGCGCCCAGACCATGCCGTCGCCCGCCTCGGCGGGTCCCCGCGGACGGAACGGCGCCCGGGCCAGATCTACCAGATCCTCACGCAGAGTGCGCGGACCACGCACGCGCCCGATCCGGTACTGCTTGCCCAGGCGGTCGATCCGGATGACGGGGCGTGCCACGGCTCAGACCACGTCGGCGAAGGACCGTTCCATTCGCCGGAAGAAGTAGAGCCCCGCTGTCAGGAGGATCGCCACCGCGGACCCGCCGAGGGCGATCTCCGTCCACGGCGCCGCGGCAGCCGGGGCCACCATCCACCGGAACCCGTCCACCACCGCCGCCATGGGGTTCAAGCCATAGACGGCCCGCCAGCGCTCCGGCACCAGGCTGCTCGAGTAGGCGACGGGCGTCGCGAAGAGCCAGATCTGCACCAGGAAGGGAATGACGTGCCGCACGTCGCGGTAGCGCACGTTGAGCGCGGCGAGCCAGATGCCCGGTGCGATCGCGCTGACGACCGCGAGCAGGGTGAAGGCCGGCACCGCGAGCAGTCGCGCGGAGGGCGTGATGCCGTACCAGGCGAGCACGACGAGCAGGAGCACGAACGAGATCACCAGGTCCACCAGGCCCGCGATCACCGCCGCGAGCGGGAGCAGGAGCCGGGGGAAGTACACCTTCGTCAGGAGCTGGTGCTGGTCGATCAGGCTGTTGCCCGCCTGCGTGAGGGCGTTCGCGAAGTAGGTCCACGGCACCAGGGCGGCGAGCGCGAACACGGGGTAGGGCAGCCCGTCCGAGCCCAGCCGTGCGAGCCGGCCGAACACCACCGAGAAGACGGCCATCGTGAGCAGCGGCTGGAGCACCGCCCACGCGGCCCCGAGCACGGTCTGTTTGTACCGGAGCTTGAGGTTGCGAAGGACCAGGAAGTAGAGCAGCTCGTGCGCACCGGCGAACTCGCGCAGGTCGAGCGGGGCCCAGCCGCGGGGCGGGCGGATGGTGGTCACGGGCGCCGCGGCTGGCTCGGGCATCACGTGATAATAATCCGCCGCCCTGGTCATTCCCACGCCGCCGGCGCACCCGGAAAGGCAGTCGCTCCGCCGGCCGGCGCGAAGTATCGCACCTCCGCGTGCGAGTCCGGGAACGTGTCGCGGCCGAGCGGCCGGGCATGGATCTCGAGCCAGGGCTCGAGCGAATCGGTGGCTCCCAGATTGTGAATGGTGGCTACGGCCACGCGCCGCCGGCCGGCCAGGAGCCGCCCGACGTCGGCCGGCACCCGGCGCGTGCCGAGCTGGACCACCCAGGGCGCGAGCGGAATGTCGCGCTCGAGATAGCGGGCCACGCCGACCGCGCCCGAGGGAATCGAGCGAACGATCACCACGTCGCCCGGGCGGGCCCACCCGGCCAGGCGGGCGTCCAGGTCGCGATACGGCTGCCGCGGCCGGGGCACGCGCGCGAAGGCCACCGCCCGGGCCCCGGGAAGCCAGGCGAGCAGGAGGACCGCAATGGTGGCGGCGTGAAGCCCGCGAGGCAGCAGGCTGAGGCCCAGCGCGGCCAGCAGGACCGCCACGGGCAGCGCGGGCAGGACGTAGCGCGGGATGTTCGTGGTCGTCGTATGGCGGAGGACGTCGAATACGAGCGGGCCGGTGCACGCCGCGGCCAGACACCCCCAAAGCAGCAGGCTCCGACGGGACACCATCCGGCCGATCAGTCGCTGCCACAGCAGGAAGACCGCCACCAACGCCAGCAACGTGAGCCCAGCGTGATCCGCGCGGCGCCAGCCGCCGAGATCGGTCGTACCGGAGAGCAGGCTCCCGGCCAGGGTCAGCGGCCGGAGCAGCGCCCCCGGCCACCGCAGCGCGCCATCGAGCCAGTCGCCGCTGACGCGCCAGCTCGCCAGGCTGGCCGGCACCTGAGCGTACCAGGGCACGACCGCGAGCAGGGTCACGCCCGCGAGCACGGCGATGCCCCGCCGGCGCGCGGGATCGGCGGCAAGCCAGAGCCACGCGAGGCACGCCAGCCAGACGAAGGCGAAGAAGTAGTGCGTCAGGAGCCCCGCGACGCCGGCCACCACCCAGAGCGCGGCCGGCCACCGGGCCGTCGTGCGTTCCAGCCGGAGTGTGGCCCACATCAGCGCCAGGGCGAGCGCCCAGAGGAGGGAATACATCCTGCCCTCGGCCGAGTAGAATATCGCGACGGGCGACCAGGCGAACAGCAGCGTGGCCGGCCAGGCGGCGCGAGCTTCGCCCGCCTCGCGCGCCACCAGCCAGAGCAGCGGCATCGACAGCACGGCCCACCAGACCGAGAACAGCCGCAGCGCGGCGTCGCCCGTGCCGAACGGACGGGTCCAGGCATTGAGCAGCAGGTAGTACAGGGGAGGACTGGTGTCCGAGCGCAGCACCGCGCGGACCACCCGGCCCGCCCCGGCCGGCCGCGCATCCTGCTCGGCGTACCGGCGAATCTGGCTCGGGGGCTCGAGGTCGCGCGGCTGGATGAAGTCGCCGAGGGCCGGATCGGCCTCGGCGGCCGGGTGCTCGAGGCTGTGGCCGGTGGCCATCGCGAGCGAGAAGATCTCGTCGGCCCAGAGTCCTGGCCGCGTCGCCGCCTCGATGCGGAGGGCGAAGGCCACGGCCACGAGCAGCACGACCACGAGCGCCGGCCAGGGCGCCCGTGGAAGGGTCACGCGACGTCCTGCGGCCGGCTGATCGACATGGCGGAGATGAACAGCGAGGAGAACAGCGTGCTGCATCCGAGGATGACCAGGGTCGCCGCGAACGACACCCACTCCGGGTGCGGCAGCGGCAGCAGGTCGGAGCGCAGCCACTCCACGATGATGGCGACCAGAATGGCGCCGCCGCCGGCGATGAGGCCGGCGCCGAGCAGGAGTCCGGTCTCCAGCCGGAAGCGGGAGTAGAACGCGGCCAGCGCCCGGTTGTCGCGATCGAACCGGCGGCTCCAGGAGTACGTCTTGGCATGGAGGCCCAGGCTCAGGATCTCGAACCCGACGACGCTGAAGATGGTCGCGAACACCGCCGTGACGCCGGCGGCCGGCCGCCCGCCGAAGCGGACCAGGCCGAGCAGAACCGCGAGGTGGATGACTAGACCGAGCACGAGCAGGGTGGCGCCAGGCCAGAGGAAGAGCTTGTTGGGTGAGTACAGCAGCATCATCCGAAGGCTCCGCCACCCGTCGCGGAAGGTGCGCAGCTTCGACTCGCCTTTGCGAGGGGCGAGGACGATTGGAATCTCGTGCACCCGGAGTCCGGCCAGGCCCGCGTTGATGGCGAGCTCGAGGTTGAACTCCATGCCCGGGCTCACGGGCCGGATGGCGTCGTAGGTCTCCCGCGAAAATGCCCGGAAGCCGCAGTAGACGTCGGTGTAGCGGGTGCCGAACAGGACGTTCAGGATCCGGGTCAGCGCCGGGTTGCCGAAGTAGCGATGCAGCGCCGTGATGTGGGCGTCGCCCCCGCCGAGGTAGCGGCTGCCGGTCACGAACTGGTGGCCGGCCTCGAGTGCGGCGACGAACCGAGGGATCATGGTGAAGTCGTAGGTGTCGTCCGCGTCCCCCATCACCAGGTAGCGGCCGCGCGCGCTGGCGAATCCCTTGAGATACGCGTTCCCGTACCCCCGGGCCGGCTGGTGGACGACGCGCGCCCCCATGCGCTCGGCGATCGCCACCGACCCATCGGTCGAGCCGTTGTCGCACACGACGATTTCGCCGTCCAGGCCGGCCGAGGCGAAGGTGGCCCGGATCTTCTCGATGCAGGGGCCGAGCGCCTCCTCCTCGTTGAGCACCGGCATCACGACCGAGACCAGCGGCGTCTCGCTCATTCCCACCGCGGGCGCGCCTCGGCGGCATTGGCCCCGAAGCGCATCCAGCGAATGCCCCCGGCCACCAACCCCGCCGAGTAGGCGAGCCGGGCGGCCAGCACCGCCGGAAGCATGAAGAGCGGCTCGACGGCGCCGGCCCGGAGCCAGCACCAGAGCACGTAGGCCGTGCTGCCGAGCGCGAGCGGGAGGCTCGCGGCGATCAGGAGGGCGGGATACCGGTAGACCCACGGGAAGCGGGCCGCGCCCGTCGGCGCCTTGCTCTCGATGGCGCTGAAGCCCCACCGGTAGTTGCGGCGGAGCAGATTGCGGAATCCCGGCCGGTTGTAGTGGAAGACGATCGCCTGGGGATCGAACACGATCCGGCCGCCGTTGCGGCGGACCTCGGCCTGCCAGACCAGCTCCTCGTGGGCGTAGGCGATCGGCTGCTGCTCGGTGAAGCCGCGGGTCCGCTCGAACTCGGCGCGCCGCACGCTGAGATTGCCGGGTGGATGGTTGGGCACCTCGCCCCCGGGGCGGCGCGAGTGGACGTGATACCAGCCGCAGTAGTAGTCGCAGCGCGCCATGAATGGGAGGCCGGGCGGCAGATCGAGGGAGCCGCCGACGACGGCCGCACCGGCCGCGTGGCCGGCGAGAATTCGCGCCAGCCAGCCGGGGGCCGGAAGGCAGTCGGCGTCGAGGAAGATGAGCGGGTCGCCGGTCGCGGCGAGGGCGCCCCGGTTCCGTGCCACCGCGGGATTGCCGCCCCCCGCGCGGCCGCCCAGCTCCAGCACCCGCGCCCCCGCGGCGGAAGCCACCGCCACCGTGTCGTCGGTGGATCCGTCGTCCACCAGCACGACTTCGGCCGCCCATCCACTGGGCGCCTGCTGCCGGACCGCCTGGATCAGACGCGCGATCGTCCGGCTCTCGTTGCGGGCCGGGATGATGATCGAGACCGTCCGATCGGGCGAGACCGCGCTCCGCTCAGGCTCGGCGGACACGGGCACCGCGCTCGACCTCCGCGTACAGGTCCTCGACTGCGTCGACGAACCGGCTCCAGCCGAGGTGTGCCTGCGCGTACCGCCTGCCCGCGGTGGCGAGCCGCTCGGCCCGCTCCGGATCGGCGAGCACGGACAGGATCCCGGCCGCCAGGGCATCGGTGCGGGGCGCGACCAGCACCGCCCGCTCCTCCGTCAGGACGGTCCGGTGGGTCGGGATGTCGGTCGCCACGATCGGCCGGCCGGCGGCGAGGTAGTCGAACACCTTGAGCGGAAGGTTGCCGCCGTAGGCGCGAGGCGATACCAGGACATCGGCCAGCGCCAGGTAGGAGGCCATCGTTTCGCGCGGCTGCCGCTCGATGATCCGGAGCGCGCCCGCGGCCATCAGGTCGGCGGCGTGCTCGTGGGCCACCAGGCCGTTCGCGCGATCGGCCCCGACCAGCACGAACGTCACACCGGGGACCCGTTCGCGGACGGCCGGAATGGCGGCGATCAGCTCGGGCAGCCCCTGATACGGCTCGAACGACCCGCTGTAGAGCACGACCGGCCCGGTGCCCGAGAGTCCCAGCTCCTCGCGCAGGCTCTGGACCCCGACCGGGGTCGAGTCCGTGGGTGCGCTCGGGAAGTGCCACTCGCGCACCGGCACTTCGGGCGCCATCGCCTTGACCCGCACCGCGAGCCCCGCGCTGGTGACGACCACGGTCGAGCGTCGCACGAGCCACCGTTCCATCGCATCCAGGGTACGGCGGGTCGACGCCAGGCCAAGGGGGTCGAGCCGGGCCAACTGCTCGGCGAGGCTCGACTGCATGTCGTACAGCATGGGAATCCCGTGACGGCGGGCGAGCACGGCCGCGGGGAAGGCGGCCTCCTCCACGGCGTGGATGCAACTGTAGCGCGCGGGGTCTACAATGTTTCGAAACGCCCACATCAGGGGCAGGTCCAGCACGACCTTGCGGAGCGAGAGGCCGATCGGCACCCGCCGAAAGCCCAGTGGATTGGCACAGCGGAAGATGCTCAAACCCGGCGCGCTGATGTCGGTGCCGATCGGGAAGGTCAGGAGGTCGACCGAGCGTCCCAGCTCTCCGAGGGCCTGGAGGACCTGACGGACGGCGATGGGGGTTCCCCGGTCCTCGTAGAACGGCTGAGGAGCCACCACGAGGATCCGGCGACCGGACGGCCCGTCCGCGCCGCCACCGGCCATGGCGGGCCGCGGCGTCGCCACCGGTGGGGTGGCGACGGATGCCTCGAGCGTGCTCCCGGCTCCCGCGTGCGGACCGCTCTCAGTCACTCCACACTCCAGAACTTCCTAAGTGTTTATTTCACATGCATCTACAGCGCGGCAGGCAGCCCCGTCGCCGAGGCTCTGATGCGACCGTGAGGGCTCAATATAGGTCGGGGGCCCGTGAAAAGACCGTGACCGAAGGCTGTGGA
This sequence comes from Gemmatimonadales bacterium, assembly GCA_035703025.1. Lineage (GTDB taxonomy): Bacteria > Gemmatimonadota > Gemmatimonadetes > Gemmatimonadales > GWC2-71-9 > CAVVWJ01. The sequence continues at coordinate 8,778 of DASSYY010000115.1, forward strand.
CGGCAAGATTCCTGCCCTCCCCGTCAGACTGCCGATGACGGGCAGATATCCGAGAGCACACACTCGCCGCAGCGAGGCCGGCGGGCCACACAGACCTGCCGGCCGTGGAAGATCAGCAAGTGGGAGATCAACGCCCAGTGGTCGCGGGGAAACAGCGGCATCAGATCCGCTTCGATCCGCTCGGCGTCCTCGTGCCTGGTGAGGCCGAGCAGGCGGCTGAGCCGGGTCACGTGGGTGTCGACCGTGATCCCGTCGTTGATCCCGAAGGCGTTGCCCAGAATGACATTGGCTGTCTTCCGGCCGACGCCAGGCAGGCGCCGGAGCTGGTCCATGGTTCGGGGCACCTCGCCGCCGTGATCGGCCACGAGCGCCTGCGCCATTCCGATCAGGCTCTTTGCCTTGTTGCGGAAGAAGCCGGTCGACTTGATGATCGCCTCGAGGTCCGACTGCTTCGCCCGGGCCAGCGACTCGGCGGTGGGGTAGCGAGCGAACAGCACGGGCGTGACCAGGTTGACCCGTGCGTCGGTGCACTGGGCCGACAGGATGGTGGCGCAGAGCAGCTCGAAGGGGTCGCGATGATCGAGCGCGCACTGGGCGTCCGGATACGCGGCCCGGAGGCGCGTCAGGATCTCCGGCGCCCGGGCGGGCGCGTCGCGCGTCCGGCGGGCACGAGGCGCGCGCCGGGGAGCGGCGCGGCTCACCGCCGCTCGGCTCGGCCCCGGGCGGCGTGCGCCAGGAAGCCGTCGGCCGGCAGCGCGTTCAGGACGTCGGCGGGCCCGAGCCATGCCTTGCGGGCGATGCCGACGCCGTACTCCACGTTGGCGATGCCGGCCACATTGTGCGCGTCGGCGCCGATCGAGATCGCAGCGCCGCCGGCACGCGCGCGGCGGGCGAGCCGCCAGTCGAGATCCAGCCGGTGGGGGTCCGCGTTGATCTCGAGTGCGACCCCGGTGGCCGCCGCCTTCTCGATGATGGCGTCGACGTCGAGACCGTAGGGATCGCGCGACAGCAACAGGCGGCCCGTCGGGTGCCCGATGATCGTCAGGTGCGGGTTGTCCATCGCCGCCAGCATCCGCGCGGTCATCTCGGCGCTGCCCATGTTGAACCGGCTGTGCACCGAGGCGATGACGAAATCCAGCTGAGCGAGCACGGCGTCGTCGAAGTCGACGCGGCCGTCCTGCAGGATGTCGGCCTCGACGCCCTTGAGCACCCGGATGCCGGTGAGCCGGGCGTTCACCTCGTCGATCTCGTCCGACTGCCGCGCGAGGTCGTCGGCCTTGAGGCCGCCGGCGTACGCCGCCGCCTGGCTGTGATCGGTGATCCCGACGTACTCGTAGCCCGCGGCCCGGCACGCCTCTGCCAGCTCCTCGACCGAGTTCGAGCCGTCGGAGTAGCGGGTGTGGCAGTGGAGGAAGCCGCGCAGGTCGCCGCGGTCGAGCAGGCGGGGCAGGGCGTGGTGCTCGGCGGCTTCGAGCTCGCCCTGGCCCTCGCGCAGCTCGGGCGGGATGCAGTCGAGGCCCAGGGCCGAGTAGAAGGCGGCCTCGTCGGGGGTGGGGACGAACGCGCTGCCCCGCCAGAGCGCGGCACCGCTCAGCGCCAGGTCGCGCGCCGCGGCATGCGCGGCGAGGGCGCGCAGGTGCGCGTCGCTCCCGGTGGCCTGCACCAGGACGGCGCCAGTGTTGACCGGCGTCGTCACCACGATCTGGGCGCTCGCACCCCCCGCGAAGCGCAGCGTGAGCCGGCGATCGTCCTGGCCGGCGAACTCGTGGACCCCGGGCAACTGGCTCAGGCGCTTGAACAGCTCGCCCGGCGCCACCTCCGCCACGATCACCAGCACGAGGTCCCGCACCACCTCCGCGCGGCGGCGCACGTCGCCCGCGACGACCGCCCGCAGCACGCCGGGCATCCGCTCCAGCGCCGCGCGCAGCCCTTCCGCCTCGTCCGCCGCGTGATGCGACAGGCGGAAGGCGCTGGCCTGCCGCAGGAACGCGATCCCCTTGAGAATGTTCTCCGAGGTCTTGGGGCCGAACCGGGGCAGCCGCGCCAGCCGGCCATCGAGCGCCGCCGCCTCGAGCTCCGGGAGGGAATCGATGTCCAGCACCTCGTGGATCTGGCGAATCTTGGCCACCCCGAGGCCCTGGATGGCGAGCATCTCGACCAGTCCGGGCGGAATCTGCTCGCGCAGCTCCTCGAGCAGCGTCGCCCGGCCGGTGGCGACGATCTCGGCGACGATCTGCAGCGTGGCCGGCCCCACGCCCTTGGTCGCGGCCAGGCTGCCGTCGTCGATCCCGTCGCGCAGGTCGGCGGGGAAGCCGCCGACGGCGCGTGCCGCCGTCCGGAAGGCGCGGATGCGGAACGGGTTCTCGCCCTTGAGCTCGAGAAACGCGGCGATCTGCTCGAGGACCTGAGCGACCGCCTTCTTGTCCATGAAGCTCCGGACGGCGTCCGTCATGGAGGCGTCGCCGACAGCTCGCTCGCGAGCGCGCGGGCGCGCCAGCCGAGCTCGAGCAGCTCTTCGGCGCCGACCAGGGAGAACAGGCCGGCCGCCTCGCCGCCCGCGAGCACGGGTGAAAACAGGGGGGTTCCGTCCGGTCGCTCGAGCCCCTGCGGCCTGGGGCCGGCGGTTTCTACGGCGCTGAAGCCTTCCCGGTCGGGCCGAAGGCCGAAGATGCCGAGCACCCGGAGCTCGCCGTTGGCGGGATGGACGAAACACCCGTCCATCGGCTCGGCCGCCTCGTCGTCGATCACCCGGGCCCATACCTGGCGGTCCAGCAGCTGGGCGTAGAACGCGCGCGGCGGCTCGTCCAGGGCGGGGGACGCGGGCGCCGGCGGCGCCAGCAAGGCGGCGAGGCGGTCGGCCGCGATCGGCAGCGTGAGCGCGCCCGCATGCCACAGCAGGTAGGCGTGGTGCGCGAGGGCGACCAGCTGGTCCATCCCCTCCCCGATCCCCTCCTCGGGCCGCAGGTCGTGCAGCAGCGAGACGACCTCGGGGACCATCAGGCAGGCATCGCGGTCGGTGGGGTCGTGGCCGCCTCGCTCGAGCGCGGCGCGTACCAGGGGAAACACGGTCTCGGCCGTGCGCGCGAAGACCAGGTCGAACGGGGTGGGTCGGGCCATGCCGGAAGATAGCAGGTCAGAG
>DASSYY010000137.1:0-5939 GCA_035703025.1 Gemmatimonadales bacterium
TCCGACCACCAGGACACGCCGTTCGTCGAGCTCAATCCGAAGACCGACATGACGGACGTCTATGCCTTCCCGGGCGGGACGGGCCGCATCGTCCTCGCCATGGACACGCGGGCCTTCCTGACGCCGGCCCAGGCCACCGACCCCGCGGAGGCGTCGTTCGACTCCGACCTGCTCTACCAGTTCAAGATCGACACCGACGGCGACGCGGTGGAGGACAAGGTCATCCAGGTCTCGTTCACCGGCGACGGGGCAAGCCAGCAGGTGCAGGTACGGGGGCCCGTCGCGCCGCCCACTCGGGGCGCAATGGAGAACACCGTGGCCGACGTGACGCCGGCGGTGACCGGCGCACTCAACACCGTGCTGGGCAGCAACACCGGGATGCAGGTGTTCGCGGGCCCGCGCGACGATCCCTTCTTCATCGACCTCGAGGCCGCGTTCTGCATCCTGCCCGACCGCCGTCCGGTCCAGGGCGCCCTTTCGAGCTCGTGCGCGCTCTCGCCGAGCCAGCCCGGCACGCCGTTCTACTTCCGGAATCCCGGCGTCAACTACGTCAACGGCTTCAACGTCAACTCGATCGTCATCGAGCTGCCGACCTCGCAGCTCGAGGGCAGCGCGCCCGGCAGGATCGGCATCTGGGGCACCATCAGCCAGTGATCACCTACGCGACCCGAACCAACAAGGAGTACACGATGCAGCGGAGCACTCTCGCCCTCGCGGCGCGCCGGCTGGCGCTCGCGGCGGGCATCGCGGCGGTTGGCCTCGCGGCCCCGGCGTGCAGTGACGACAACGGCGGCAGCACCGGCCCGGCGGTCCCCCGGATGTACAACCAGGTGCAGCGGCTGGGAAACCCGCTCGTGAGCGAGGTGCTCCTCTCGAAGCGGAGCCACCCGACGCACGGATCGATCGGCCCCGATCAGGATGCCGCGCTGGTGGCGCCCGAGGTCGTGGACTTCCTGACCACCGTGGCGGGGCGGGATCCGGCCTACATCCAGGCCATCGCGCCGGCCCTCATTCCCGACGTGCTGGTCGTGGACACCAGCAAGGACCCCTCCGGCCCCGCGGGATGGCTGACGTGGCTGCCGCAGCTCGGCGGCGGCTACGGCGGGCGCAAGCTCACGGACGATGTCGTGGACCTCGCGCTCACCGCGGTCTTCGGCGACGCGCTGGGCGACGCGGCGCATGCCACGCCTCAGCTCACGACCGACTTCGTCGGCAACGATTCGCCGAACATCACCGCGACCTTCCCCTACCTCGCGCCGCCGAACTGACGCCGCGCGAGCGTCCGGCCGCTTCGGCGGCCGGTCGCTCCCGGCCCGCGAAAGGACACCGCCATGCCTCGCACCAGCTGGTACGCCGCCGCCGGTCTGACACTGGCCGGCGCCCTCACCGCCGTGGCCGTAGCGGCTTCGTCAGACCGGGCGCGGACCGCTTCGCCACCCTCCGGCGCGCACATCCGCGATCTCGACGTCGAGTTCTATCGCGCCCGCGTGGCGCGCGACCCCCTGAGTGCGCGCGACTTCACCCAGCTCGCGGGGCTCTATCTCCAGCGGGCCCGGGAGACCGCCGACAACGGCGATCTGGTCCGCGCGGAGGCGACCGCCCGGCATTCGCTCGCGCTGCGCCGGGGCCGCAACGACGCGGCGGAGGGCGTGCTCGCGTCGAGCCTCGTGGGCCAGCACCGCTTCGGCGAAGCGCTCGCCGTGGCACGCGGGCTGCTCGCGGCGGATTCGACCTCGATCGCCTCGCGGGGCCTCGTGGCCGAGACCGAACTCGAGCTGGGGCGCTACGAGGAGGCTGCGCGCCAGTTCGGCATGCTCGCGAGCTACCAGGGCGACCTGGGAATCGCGCCCCGGCTGGCGCGCTGGGCGGAGCTTCGCGGACGCCCCGAGGAGGCGCGACGCCTGCTCCGGCAGGCGAGCGAGGCGGCCGGCCGCCGCCACGGGATGCCGGAGGAACAGGTCGCCTGGTTTCATCTCCGGCTGGGAGACCTGGCCCTCCGCACCGGGCATCTAGGCGAAGCCCGGCGCGAGCTCGAGGCGGGCCTCCGCATTCTGCCCACCGATCACCGCCTGCTCGGCACCCTCGCTCGGCTGTATGCGGTGCGACACGACTGGCGCCGCGCCGCCGAGACGGGTGAGCTCGCCGTGTCCCGGGCGCTCGACCCCGCGACCCTCGGGCTGCTCCACGACGCCTGGACCGCGCTCGGCGACTCGTCCAAGGCGGAGGAGTACTACCGCGCGATGGCCCTGTCGGTGCTGCAGCAGCCGGGCCCGTACCACCGGGCCTGGAGCCTCTTCCTGCTCGACCATAACCGCGAGATACCGCGGGTGCTCGCCAACGTCACATCCGAGCTCCGCACCCGGCGCGACGTCTACGGCTACGATCTCCTCGCCTGGTCGCTCCACAAGTCGGGCCGGGACGCCGAGGCGCGGGCACCGATGGCGCGGGCGCTGCACCTCGGCACGCGGGACGCGATGCTGTTCTATCACGCGGGCATGATCGACCACGCCCTGGGCGACACCGCGTCGGCCCGCGCGCGGCTCGAGACGGCACTCGCGATCAACCCCTACTGGCATCCCACGCAGCCCGCGGAGACGCGGGCGCTGCTGGACACCCTTACCCGCTAGGCGGCGACCGTGTCCGAGCTCGTCACCTTCCTGCATCTGGGCTTCCGCCACATCACCGACCTGGCGGCGCTGGACCACATGCTCTTCCTGCTCGCGCTCGCCGCCATCTATCGGGGCCGGGACTGGCGCGACATGCTCTGGGTGATCTCCGCATTCACGGTCGGGCATTCGATCACCCTCGCGCTCGCCGTCACGGACACGCTGCGGCTTCCCACTTCGCTGATCGAGTTCCTCATCCCGGTCACGATTCTCGTGACCGGTCTCGAGAACATCCTGGTGCGCCGGCGCGACCCGGCCCTGCTCCGCGGCGGCTACCGGCCCGTCTTCGCCGGAGCCTTCGGGCTGGTGCACGGCGCCGGCTTCGCGAACTACCTGCAGAGCCTGTTCGTGGGATCGATCGCGGTGCCGCTGCTGGGCTTCAACGTGGGGATCGAGCTGGGACAGCTCGTGGTGCTGGCGCTGGCCGCCGCAGTGCTCGCCGCGGTGGACCGGGGCATCGCGCTGCTGCGGGCGCCCGGCGCGCAGCCCTCGGTCTACCGCCTCCGCGTGGTTGGCGTGTCGGCGCTGGTGGTCCTCGTCGCGGCCGAGATGGCCGCTCGCCGGACGCCCTGGTAGCATGACGCCGCCCTGGCCCGCGCTGCTGGCGCTCGCGCTCGCGGGCGCAGGAGCCCATCCGATGCACACCGCGGTGACCGAGGTGGCGCAGCAGGATGGGAGCGGCCGGACGTCGATCCGGATCCGGGTCTATGCCGACGACTTCGAGGCGGCCGTAGCCCTTCCCCGCGGCGCCGCCGCCGCCGACTCGGCGATGGCGCGCTACCTCCGCGCCACGTTCGCGCTCGCCGACCGCGGGAGGCGACCGGTGCGCCTCACGTGGGCCGGCGCCGAGCGGAGCGGCGACGTGATCGTGCTCCGACTCGAGGGTACGGTGCCCGGCGGTCTGGCGGGCGCGCGGGTGACGAGCCTGGTATTGTGCGAGCGGTTCCAGGACCAGGTGAACGTCGTGCGGGCGGCGTACGCCGGCCGGACCGAGACCCTGCTCTTCACCCCGGGCGAGACGTCGAAGGCCCTGCCGTGACCGCCGCTGCTTGTGGCCGGTCCCTGCTGGCGTGTAGACTCTCAGCTGTTCCGAGCCGTGGTGCCGCTTTTTTCGGGAGCGCCTTCGACCCATGCCGCATGCCTGATCCGGTCTCGCCGCCGCCCATCGACGGCGAGCTCGTCGCGCGCGCGGCGCGCGGGGACGAGCGGGCGATCGGGCAGCTGTACGATCGCTACGGCGGCGTGCTCTACGCGGTGGCCTACCGCATCGTGGGACAGCGGGCCGACGCGGAAGAGGTGGTCCTGGAGGCGTTCACGCAGGCCTGGCGCGACGCCCCGCGCTTCGAGGCCGGCCGCGGATCGGTCGCGGGCTGGCTCACCATGATCGCGCGGAGCCGGGCACTCGACCTCGTGCGGGCCCGGAGCCGGCGCGAGCGGATCACCGCGTCGGCGGCCGCCGACCGGCCGAACACATCGCCGGCCATGAGCGAGTTCCGCCCCGATCCGGCAAACGCGCTCGATCACGACGAGCGGCGGCGCCAGGTGCAGCAGGCGCTCCAGACGCTGAGCCCGCCGCAGCGCCAGGCGATCGAGCTGGCGTACTTCGAGGGACTGTCGCAGTCGGAGATCGCCGAGCGGCTCCAGGAGCCGCTCGGGACGGTGAAGACCCGGGTGCGGCTCGGCATGCAGAAGCTGCGCGAGTGCCTGCGGCCCTTCTACTTCGAGCGTGGCACATGACCGGCCCGGCCCACGACGCGCCGCTGGATCTCGCCGCCGCCTACGCGCTCGGTGCACTCTCGGCCGAGGAGGCCGCGCGGTTCGAGGCATTCCTCGCGACGTCGGCGGAGGCACAGCGGGAGGTGGCCGAGTACCGCGAGGTGGCCGCGCTGCTCGCGCTGGGCGGCGACCCGGCCGCGCCCGGGGAGGCGCTCCGCGCCCGACTGCTAGCCCGGATCGGAGAGGACAAGGCGCAGGCGCTGCCGTCTACCACGGCGCTGGGGGGACGACGGGGCGTGCCTTGGCTCGCGCTCGCCGCCAGCCTGTTGCTCGCCCTCGGACTGGGCGCCGCCCTGGTCTCGGCCCGCGGTCGACTGGCCGCGATCGAGACCGAGCTGGCAGCGCGTGACCGGTCGCTGGCCGAGACCCAGCGCCAGCTCACCGAGCGCGAGGCGACCCTCAACTCGATCCTCGAGCCGGGCGTCCAGCTGTTTCAGCTCACGGCCAGCGGCGACCCCGAGCCCGGCATCCAGTTGTTCTGGAACCGGGCGCAGCACCGCGCCATCGTGCACGGCTACCGACTCAAGGCGGTGCCGTCGGGCCAGGCGTATCAGCTCTGGTTCATCAAGGATGGCAAGCCGGTGCCCTCGGTCACGTTCAAGCCCGAGGCCAACGGCGACGCCAGCGTGGGGCAGATCCCCGTCCCGTCCGACGGCACGGTCAGCGCCGCGGCGATCACCATCGAGCCCGAGTCCGGCTCGGCGCAGCCGACCTCGCCCATCGTGATGGTGGGAACACTGCAGAAGTCCTGAGGTCCGACGTGCACCAGCAGTCTGCCGGAGCGTTGCTGGGTGTCGCCGTCTGGACGGTCCTCTCCGTCACCGGCGGCCCCGGTCTCGCCGCACAGGTCTCTCCCGATGCCGCGGCCGAACAGGCCGATTACGTCGCCTGGCTCGCTACGGCTCCCACCTCGCCGCTCGCCGCCATCGCCCAGCAGCCGATCGGGGCCGGCCTCCGGCTCGGGCCGCCTGACGCCGATGTGCCGCTCGACGGCATAGCCGAGCAGCGGGTGACCCAGCGCGGGGGCGCCGTCACTCTGACGACCGCTGCCGGCGGTGCCCGGCCGGTTGCCCGCGGGGTTCCGATCCGGCTCGGCGAATACACGCTGACCGTCGACGGACCACCCGGCCGCGCGGCAATCACCGTGTTCGGGACCCGACACCGCGGCAAACCGCCCCGGCACTACGACCGGCGGCCCGGCCTGGTCTTCGTCGGGCCACTGATAGCGCCTGAGACAGGGGGCAGCACTCGAGTGCTGGGCGCCGACGGCATCGAGGTCGAGGCGGCGGAGGCGGGAAGCGTGATCGTGCCGATCGGGCGCGAGCGGGCACGGCTCAGGGTGCGCCGCCTGCCGACCGCCGGCGGCGAGGAGTCGGAGCTGGAGATCTACTTCCGCGACGCCACCAACGGACACGGGTCGTATCCGGCCGGCCGGTTCGTGGCGCTGATCCCCGAGACCGGCGGCCGGTATCGCCTCGACTTCAACCGCGCCCGCAA
>DASSYY010000190.1:0-13969 GCA_035703025.1 Gemmatimonadales bacterium
AGTCACCGACCGATGACGGCGCACCATTCGCGCGGATGCGGGAGCCCGGAAACGCCGTCCGCGGATGCGCCGCCACGGCGTGAGCCGCACGACGTCGACACCGAGAACGCGGAGGACGTACCGCTGTACACCTGCAGTCGAGGGGGAGTAGCGAAGAGGGTCCGACGTGGAGAACGAGCAAATGTGCGACGAGCGGAAGGCGTCCTGCTGCACCCCATGGGCGCGTCAGATGAAGCGAACGAAGCTCCCCACCCGACCGAATGCCTGCTCGAGCGACTGCGACAGCAGCTGAACCTGCGGCCATGCTTCGGAGCCGCCGGCTGCTTCCAGCTCGGCCGCGAGCTCGGCCATCTCTTCGGCGCCGACCGAGCCGCATCCGCCCTTGAGCGAATGTGCCAGCCTTCGCACCTCCGCGCCGTTCCTGGCGGCGACGGCCGCGGCCGTCTTCCCCAGCACCGGCTCGGTGCTCGTGACGAAGAGCTTGAGATACTTGCGGAGCGCCATGCGATCGCTCCCCGTGATGCTCTCGAGTCGCGCCAGGTTGATCGGCGCACGGCCGGCCGGGGCCGAGCCTTCGTCCGCCGGCCGGTCGGCGCGCTCCTCCGGCAGCCAGCGCTGGAGCACCGACGCCAGCTTCTCGACGCTCACGGGCTTGCTCAGATAGTCGTCCATCCCGGCCGCCAGACAGCGCGCCCCGTCGCCCTGCATCGCGTTGGCCGTCATCGCGACGATGGTGAGCCGGCGGCCGTCGCGATCGAGTGCCCGGATCGCCCGCGTGGCCTCGAAGCCGTCCATGTCCGGCATCTGGCAATCCATCAGGACCAGGTCGTACGGCAGGCGGCGCACCGCTTCCACGGCCTCGAGGCCGTTGGCGGCGATGTCCGCGTGGTGGCCCAGCCGCTGCAGAATCCCCAGGGCAACCTGCTGGTTGATCTGATTGTCCTCCGCCACCAGGATCCGCGCGCGGATGGCGGCGCGCGCCTCGGCGAGCGTGTGACGGGTCACGAGCGGCAGACGCGTGTCGGCGCCGCGCCCACCGGCGTCCGGCATCCCCATCACGGTCGCCACGCAGTCGTACAGCGCGGACTGCCGGATGGGCTTGGTGAGGTACCCCGCGAATCCCATGGAGTGGGCCTCCTTCGCCTGGCCCCGGAGCGCGACCGAGGTGAGCAGCACCAGCCGGGTGGGGGCAAGCCGTGGGTCGGCACGGATGGCCTTGGCCAGCGAAAATCCGTCCATGCCCGGCATCTGCATGTCGATGATCGCCAGGTCGAAGGGCGCCCCCTCATCGACAGCAGCGCGCAGCAGCGCGAGGGCGGCGTCCCCGCTCTCCGTCACGGCACTTCGCATCTCCCAGGCGGTCAGCAGCTGCGAGAGCACCTGGCGCGTGTTGGCGTGATCGTCCACCGCCAGAACCTTGAGCCCGGCCACCGACTCGCGCCGGGGATAGACCGTCGCGGTGGTCGGCAGTGAGAAGGCGGCGGTGAACCAGAACGTGCTGCCCGCACCCTTCTCGCTGCGGACGCCGATTTCACCGCCCATCAGGGCGGCCAGGCGCTTGCAGATGGCGAGCCCGAGACCGGTCCCGCCATAGCGCCGAGCCATCGAGGCATCCGCCTGGGAGAACGCCTCGAACAGTCGCGCCTGCACGTCCGGACCCATCCCGATGCCGGTATCGGAGACCTCGAAGCGCAGCAGCACACCGGTCCGCTCGCCGGCATCGGCCAGCTGCGCGCGAACCACCACCTCCCCCTCGTGCGTGAACTTGATCGCGTTCCCGACCAGGTTCACCAGCACCTGGCGCAGCCGGCCGGGGTCGCCGCAGACCATCCGGGGAACGCTCTCGTGGACCACGCAGCTGAGCTCGAGGCCCTTGCTCGACGCCCGTTCCCCCAGCAGGCTCGCCACGTCCTCCAGCGTCGTGCGCAGGTCGAAATCGAGGGTCTCGAGGTCCAGCTTGCCGGCCTCGATCTTGGAGAAGTCCAGAATGTCGTTGATGATCGTGAGCAGCGCCTCGGCCGACTTGTGCGCCATCACCGCGCGTTCCCGCTGCTCCGCCGTGAGCTCCGTGTCGAGCAGCAGGCCCAGCATGCCCAGCACACCGTTCATCGGCGTCCGGATCTCGTGGCTCATCGTGGCCAGGAAGTCTTCCTTCGTCCGTCCGAGTGCGAGCGCCTGGTCGCGCGCGGCCGCCAGCTCTTCGGCCTGCAGCGTGAGGTGGCGCGCCTGTTCCTCGATGCGGTCCCGGTGCAGCTCCAGCTCCAGGGCGTAGCGCCGGGTCGCCTCCTCCGCGCGGCGCCGCTCGGTGACGTCGATGGCGACGGTGAGCTTGGCGGGCCGACCGGCGAACACGATGGGATGCGAGGTCATGTCGACTTCGATGACCGTGCCGTCGTCCCGGCGGTGTCGCTGGATCCGCGCCGCGGGGTCCGGCGAGCCCACCGGCGCGCCGTGGCCGGGAGGCGCCACGAGATCGTCGAGCGTCATCGAGAGAAAGGCGTCGCGCGAATAGCCGTAGCCGGCCACCGCGGCCTCATTGACCTCCAGGAAGACGTCGGACGCCGCGTCCGAGACCCAGAGCGGCAGCGGCATCCCCTCGAAGAGCAGTCGGTGACGCTCCTCCGAAGCCGTGAGCGCCTGTTCCCACTGGCGCCGCCGGGACACGTCCCGCACGTAGACCGTAGCGATCGGCTGTCCCGCGATCTGGACCACGGACACCGAGAGCTCCGCCGGGAAGGGCGAGCCGTCGGCCCGAAGGGCCGTGATCTCGGTCCGCTCCCCGTCGCCCCCCTGGGGATGGGCGAGGCGGCGACGGAGCTCGGCCCGCTGCGCCTCGCGCTGCTCGGCCGGGATGATGACCTCGGCCAGGTCTCGGCCGATTACCGCCGCGCGCTGGTGGCCGAACATGCCTTCCGCGGCCGGATTGAACTCCGTGATCGCTCCCTGGTGATCGATGCTGATGAAGCCGTCGAGCGAGGACTCGAGCATGGTCCGCGCCCGGGCTTCGCGCTCGCCCAGGTCGTCCATTGCCCGGCCGAGCCGCGAGGCGTTCTCCCGGAGGTTCCCGACCATGCTGCCGAACGCGGCGGCCAGGCCTCCCACCTCGTCCTGCCCGCCGTGCGGCACATCGACCCGGAAGTTGCCGCGGGCGATCTCTTCGGCCGCCTCCCGGAGCTCGACGACAGGGCGGGCGATGCGATGGGCGGACCAGAGGGAGACGGCGCCGCCGAGCAGGAAGATGCCGAGGCTGACCATCAGCGCGACCTGGCGCTCGTGGGCGATCTCCCGGTGAAGGTCGTCCAGCGAGAGGCCCAGAAGCAGCGTCCCCTCTCGCACGCCCTGGAACTCCACCGGCAGCGTGACCTTCATCAGGTCGTTCTCTTCGCGGACACCGGACTGGGCCACTTCCTCCACGATCTTCAGGTTCGGCCGCCGCGGATTGTACGACGCGAAGACCTCGCCGGCGGGATCGACCACCAGCGCGTAGGCCAGCGACGAATCGCGCTTGGCCCAGTTCACCGCGGTGGTCACATCGGAGTAATCGTTCAACCGCATGCCCTTGCCCACGCCGAGCGCGACGAGTTCGGCCATGTTGGCGGCGCGGCTCCGCACGGTGGCGAGGGCCACCTGCTCCTCGCGATGGGGGAAGTAGAAGAAGATGAAGACGGAGATCGGCAGGAGCACGCCCAGCGCGCTGGCCAGCAGCTTCACGCGGATGGATGCGCCGCGCAGCCATGCGGGGAGTCCTCGCCGCGGGCTCGCCGTCATCGCAGGGGATACTGGGGGTCGTCGGGGCGGAGCCCGTCGATCGTGACCACCTTCACGCTCGGGTCGGCGGCCGCAGCGTCAATGAATCCCACCGCGCCCCGATGCCGGGCCACGAGCTGCTTGACCGCGTCTTCCGTTCCGACCTCCACCGGCGGCAGGGCCGAGTCCCCCGAGAAGACGAGGCCCATCCAGTAGCGCCGGAACTGCGCGTCCCCCATGCCGAGCGCGGCCGCGTAGAAGCGCTCGCGCAGGGCCGGGAGCGCGACCAGGAGCACTGGCGCCCGATTGGGGAACGCGGTGCGGACGCCGAGGTAGAGGTGGCGGAGGTCTTCGGTGGCGAGACCGTTCTCGGGGTTGCTGGGGTTGAGGATGACCGCGATCGGGCCGCGCGCTTGCGCACCCGCGGGGCGTGGGGCGCCCAGCGATACCAGACAGGCGAGCAGCGGAAGCAGTGTGGCACGCGCGCGCACAGGCCCCCCGGGTAGAAACACTCAGGTCTTTGCGGCAGCGCTGGGCAGCTCAGAGGGTAGGAGTTCTGACAAGGCGCCGGCAGGCCTCAGGGCGAGCCCGATGCCACCTCCGTAACTCATTATATGACAATGAGTTTCCGACGAGGACTGGCCTGGATGAGGTGCAGGATGGGTGCAATCCGCCACACTAGGCGAGAAATGCGAGCGAGCGCACGCATCGCGAACTCGAGCCCGGCCTATCTCATCCCCGTTGATCCTCGCTCGATCCGCCAGGCATCGGCCGTGTGCTCGACTCGGTACTGCCCGCCGCGCTCGACCCGGACGGCGATCACGTCGAACCGGTAGACGTCCTCCCGCCGGCCATGGCGGAGACGCCAGGATTCGGCCGCCCGCGCCAGGGTGCGCTGCTTCCGGGCTCCAACGCTTTCCACCGCGGCACCGAATCCGGCGGAGCCCCGCGTCTTCACTTCGACGAACGCCACCAGGGGTCCGCGCCGCGCGACGAGATCCAGATCGTGCCGTCCCCACCGGAACCGATGTGCCTCGATCAGCCAGCCGCAGCTGGTCAGGTAGGCGATCGCGACCCGCTCGCCCCAGAGCCCGCGGCGCTGCCGGACATCGGTCCACTGAGCCGTCGGCACGAACACTCGCTTCACCGGCATGGCGCGAAGGTAGGCGAGGCGGGAGGGACGCGCGCACCATTCCCGCGGAAGCGGATACCCGAAATCGCCGAGCCGGGACCGTCCGACACGAGAAGGGCGCGCCACCCGCGGCGCGCCCCAGACCTCTTCCTCCTCGTCGGCCGTCCTAGTTGCAGTATTCGTCGATCTGATCGATCCCGATCCGTACGTCCCGCGGCTTGCTGCCGTTGGCCGGCCCCAGGATGCCCGCCTCCTCGAGCTGGTCCATGATCCGCGCCGCGCGCCCGTAGCCGATGCCCAGCTTGCGCTGCAGCAGCGAGGTGGACCCGCCCTGGTTCTGCACGCAGGCGATGGCCGCGTCCTTGAACTGCGGGTCGCGCTCACCCGCCTCGGCCGCGCCCTCCCCACCGCCCTCGCCGTCTCCGTCCGGCACCTCGTCGAGAATGTTGGTCTCGGCGCCTTCGACCATGCCGCGCTGCTCACGCTCCACCTTCCACTGGCGGTAGCGCTCCATGATCTTCTCGCTCTCCTCGGTAGAGATATAGGCGCCCTGCAGCCGCATCGGCTCGCTCTTCCCTGGCTCGAGGAAAAGCATGTCGCCCTTGCCCAGCAGCGCCTCCGACCCGTTCTGGTCGAGGATGGTGCGGCTGTCGACCTTGGACGCGACCCGGAACGCGATCCGGCTCGGGAAGTTGGCCTTGATGAGGCCGGTGATGACGTTCACCGAGGGCCGCTGCGTCGCCAGGATGAGGTGCAGTCCCACGGCCCGGGCCTTCTGGGCCAGGCGCGCGAGCGGCGTCTCCACTTCGGCCTGCACCGTCATCATTAGGTCCGCGAGCTCGTCCACCACCACGACGATGAGCGGCAGCTTGCCCTCGGTGTACGCCTCAAGCTCGGGCGCCGGCGGCGGCGTGTCGGGCGCCTCGGCGGCGATGTCGGTCAGCGTGACCTTTCGGACCCGGGGATTCTTGAGCGGCTTCCCGTCGAGGACCTTGCGGTTGAAGTCGCTCATGTTGCGGGCACCGTTGGCCTCGAGCAGCGTGTAGCGCCGCTCCATCTCGCCGACCGCCCACTTGAGCACCCGGGCGGCCTCCTTGTTGTTGGTCACGACCGGGTGCCGCAGGTGGGGCAGGTCCCTGTACATGGACAGCTCCACCATCTTCGGATCGATCATCAGGAGGCGGAGATCCTCCTTGTGCTGGTAGTGGTAGATCAGGGAGGTGATGATCGCGTTGATCCCGACCGACTTGCCGGTGCCGGTCGCGCCGGCGATCAGGAGATGCGGCATCTTCGCCAGGTCCGCGATGACCGGCCGTCCCTCGAGATCGAGTCCCAGCGCCACGGGCAGTAGCCGCTCCTCCGCGGACCACTGCTCGTCCTCCAGCAGCTCGCGCAGCACTACGATGCGCGACTTGGGGTTGGGGACCTCGACACCCACCATGTCGCGGCCGGGAATGCGCGCGACCCGGATCGATCGCGCGCTCATCTTGAGCGCGAGATCGTCGGCGAGGTTGACCAGCCGGTTCATCTTGACGCCGGGCCGGAGTCGCACGCCGTACTGGGTCACCACCGGGCCGGTGGTGCGGCCGGCCACGTCGCCCTCGACCTTGAACTCGGCCAGCGTTTCCTCGAGCCGGTCCTGCAGCGCGTCGAGCTCGCCTTCGCCGGCGTCGATGGCCTTGGTCCGCGGCGCCTCGAGCAGCTCCAGGTCCCACACCGGGCCGAGATCCTTCTCCCCCGGCGCGCGCCGCAGCTCGGGCTTCCTGGCCAGCTTGGCCTTGCCGGGTTTGGCGTCGCCTTTCCCGTCGGCCTTCCCGGCCCGCAGATCCTCGCGCGCCTTGGCAGGCTCCTCGACCGGGGGCTCGAGCGGCTCCCTCGCGGTCTTGGTCCGGGCCTCAGCCTTCTCGGACTTCGCCGCCTCGCCGGCCTTCAGTCCCTCGCCCTTGAGGGCTGGAGCGGGCGCGTCGGGCTGGCGCTCGAGCCGCTGGAGCGGATGCCAGGCGAACGTCGCCAGCGTGAGGGCGCAGAGCGCCAGAAATCCGGCCAGCACCGCCCCCGCCACTCCGATCCCCTTCGGGATCTGGACGGCGAAGAAACCGGGCACCACGCCCACCATCCGGCCGAGGAACCGGTCGGTGTCGAGGTCGGCAACGGTGACGTGAAAGATCACGCCGGTGAGATAGGGGAGCAGGACGCTGAGTCCCACGATCAGGAACGCCGAGCGCTTCATGTCGAGGGTGCCGAGCCGCTCGAAGCCGGCCAGGGCGAGCCCGACGCCCAGGAGCGGGATGCCGAGGGCGCCCGCGCCGAGCACGCGCCAGAGCGCCTGGCCGAGCGAATGGCCGATCGGGCCGGTGACGGGGAACGGCAGGAGCGTCAGGCCGACGAAGAGACCGGCGACGAGGGCGGTGATCGCGCCCAGCCGCCGGCGCGAGTCGGAGCTCATACGGGCACTGCTGCGAGCGTCACCCGGCGGTCGTGGAAATGCGCCAGCACGGGATACGCGTCGAGCCGGGCCGCGTCGAGCACGTCGTCGCGGAAGCCGAGCCGGATGAGCTCCCGGCCCGCGCGGCTGTGGGACAGGGGGCGCTCCCAGCGGTCGCCGTAGCGCCGGACCAGGTCGAGGCTCGCGATCGCGGCGTCGTTGAGGCCGCGGCGGGGCTTCCGGCTGCCGAAGGTCGCGGCGGCGAGCCGGCCGGCGCAGTACGCGTCATCGAGCGAGAAGGTGCCGTCCCGCCCCGCGCATACCACCAGCACGTCGCCGTTCCGCTCGACCACCTCGCGCGCTTTCTCGGCGGCGAGGCTCAGGTTCGCCGCCGCCGTGGGGAACACCGCCGCCGCACCCTGGGCAGCGAGCAGCGCCTTGGTCCCGTTGGTGGTCGTCACGATCAGGGTCTTGCCGCGCACGGCGCCCTCGGTCATCTCGAGCGGGCTGTTGCCGAGGTGGAAGCCGGGAATGCGGGCGCAGTCCTTTTCCCCCGCGAGCAGCACGTCGGTGCTCCCGATGGTCTGGGCCAGCCGCAGGGCTTCCTCGGTCGAGGCCACCGGAATGATCGCCTTGGCGCCGTGGGTCAGCGCCGCGCACATCGAGGTGGTGGCCCGGAGGATGTCGATCACGAAGACCGTGCGGCCCTGGACGTCCGCGGGCAGGAGGCCGCCCGGCGCGAAGACGACGTGGAGCTTCATGCGTCCGGTCGGAGGAGCTGCGACTCCCGCTCGAGGAACCGCGTGTCGATGTCGCCGGCGACGAAATCCGGATGCCGGATGACCCGCGCCAGGAACGGAATCGTGGTCGTCACCCCCTCGAGGATGAAGCTGTCGAGCGCCTGGCCCATGCGGGTCAGCGCCTCCTCGCGGTCGTTGCCGTGCACGATCACTTTGGCCAGCAGCGAGTCGTAGTAGGGCGGCACGGTGTAGCCGGCGTAGACATGCGTGTCCACCCGCACGCCGGGGCCGCCCGGCGGATGGTACGCCGTGATGAGCCCCGGGCACGGCTGGAAGTTCCGGTAGGGGTCCTCGGCGTTGATCCGGCACTCGATGGCGTGCCCGCGCAGCCGGCGTCCGTCGCCCTGGAAGCTGATCGGCTCGTTGGCCGCGACCCGGATCTGCTCCTTGACCAGGTCGAAGCTCGTGACCATCTCGGTCACGGGGTGCTCCACCTGGATCCGGGTGTTCATCTCCATGAAGTAGAACGAGCCGTCGGTGTCGAGCAGGAACTCGAGCGTGCCGGCCCCGACATATCCGATGTTCGAGGCCAGCGCCACGGCCGCCTGGCCCATCAGGTCCCGCAGTTCGGCGGTCAGCGCCGGGCTCGGGCTCTCCTCGATGAGCTTCTGGTGGCGCCGCTGGACCGAGCAGTCGCGCTCGCCGAGGTGGACGACCTTGCCGAAAGTATCCCCCACCACCTGAATCTCGACGTGGCGCGGGTGCTCGATGTACTTCTCGACGTACACCGCGCCGTTGTTGAACGCCGCGAGCGCCTCGTTCTGCGCCAGGCCGAACAGCTGCGGGAACTGCTCCGCTTCCAGGGCGATCCGCATGCCTTTCCCGCCGCCGCCCGCCGTGGCCTTGATGATCACCGGGAAGCCGATCGACTCGGCGAAGGCGAGCGCCTCCTCCGGATCTTCGATCGTGCCCGGCGAGCCGGGAACGGTGGGCACGCCGGACTCGGCGGCCAGCCGGCGCGCGGTGGCCTTGTCGCCCATCTGGCGGATCTGGTCGCCGGAGGGGCCGATGAAGGTGATGTTGGACGCCTTGCAGATGTCGGCGAACTCGGCGTTCTCCGCCAGGAAGCCGTAGCCCGGATGGATGGCGTCGGCGCCGGTGATCTCGGCCGCGGCGATGATGTTGGGGATCTTGAGGTACGACTGGCGGCTGGGCGGCGGGCCGATGCAGACGTCGTCGTCCGCGAAGCGCACGTGGAGCGACTCCCGGTCGGCCTCGGAGTAGACGGCCACCGTCTCGAGTCCCAGCTCGCGGCACGCGCGGATCACCCGCAGGGCGATCTCCCCGCGGTTGGCGATCAGGACCTTCTTAAACACACCCGGCTCCGGCCCTCAGGGCGTCAGATCCAAGGCGCGCGTCGCCGACTGGTCCCCGGTGATCTCGGTGAACTTCCGGTCGGAGGCCGAGTCGACACCCGACACCCGGAGCGCGAACTCGCTCGGGTTGGTCGAGTAGAACAGTGCGCTCTCGTACGAGATCATCCCGTCCTTGAACCACTTCATGAGCGACTGGTCGAACGACTGCATCCCGTAGGAGACCGCCCCCTCGGCGATGAGGTCGGGAATGTTGAGGGCCTTCTCGATGTCCCGGATGTTGTCCGCCACCGCGGCGGTGTTGACGAGCACCTCGGCCGCCGGCACCCGGCCGCGGCCATCCGCCCGGGGCACCAGGCGGAGCGAGACCACGGCCTGGAGCGCCGTGGCCAGCAGCATCCGGATCTCCTGGTGCTGGTACGGCGGATAGAACGAGATGATCCGGTTGAGCGTCTGGGTGGCGTCGGTGGTGTGGAGCGTTCTGAAGACCAGGTGCCCGGTGTCGGCCGCCTTGAGCGCGGTGTCGAGCGTCTCCATGTCCCGGATCTCGCCCACCAGGATCACGTCCGGGTCCTGCCGGAGCACGTGGCGCAGCGCCGAGGCGAACGAGAGCGTGTCACTGCCCACCTCGCGCTGCGAGATGTTGGACATCACGTCGCGGTGGAGGAACTCGATCGGGTCTTCGATCGTGATGACGTTGACCCGGCGGTTCTGGTTCACGTGGTTGATCATCGCGGCCAGCGCGGTCGACTTGCCGGAGCCGGTGATGCCCGTGACCAGGATGAGCCCGCGCGGCTTGAGGGCGATCTCTTCGAGCACCTCGGGCAGGTGCAGCTCCGCGATGGTCTTCACCTCGTACGGGATCGCCCGGAAGGCGAAGGCGAGCGTGCCGCGCTGCTGGTAGATGTTGGTCCGGAAGCGGCCCACCCCGGGCACGCCGATGGCGAAGTCCGCCTCTTTCTTCTCGGCGAACTCCTTCACCTGGCGCGGGGTCATGACCTGCTCCGCCAGCATCTTGACGTCCTCCGGCTTGACCGGCGGCATGTCGAGCGGCTGGAGCTCGCCGTTGAGGCGGATGGTCGGCGGCCGGCCCACCTTGAGCAGGAGGTCGGACGCGTTCTTCTGCACCATCTGGGCGATGGTCTGCTTGAAATTGAACGTCGAAGCGTTCGAGCCCGCGGCCGGGGCCGGACTCGGGGACGGCGACTCAGCCATTGGGATCCACTCGGAAGAGGACCTGGCCGAACTCCACCGGCTGCGCGTCGTCCACCATGATCTCGCGCACGACCCCGGCGATCTCGGCCTCGATCTCGTTCATGATCTTCATCGCCTCGATGATGCAGACCGTCTGCCCCGACGTGACGCGCGTGCCCACCTTCACGTAGGGATCGGCGCCGGGCTCGGGCGATTTGTAGAAGGTGCCGACCATCGGCGACTTGATGTCCTTGAGCGTCGACGGCCGCGGCGCCTCGCCCTCGGCCGGTGCGGGCTGGCCGGCCCCCGTGGGCGCGGGCGCGGCGGGGGGGTGGTAGGCGGCGGGCGCCGCCATGAACGTGGGGCCGCCGCTGCCGGTGCGGGTGATCACCACCTTGGTGCCGAACAACCCCTTCACCTCGATGGACCCGATCTCGGGCGAGTCGCGGAGCAGCTGCGCGAGCCCCTGCACGTCCCCCAACTCGATCGACTTGATCCCCGGCACGTTCTGCAGCAGCTCGGCGAGCTGCTTCATCTCCTGGGGGGTCATACGCGGGTGAGGTACTTGTCTTCGCGGCGGTCGACCCGGATCACTTGCCCCTCCTCGATAAAGAGCGGGACCTGCACCGTGGCGCCGGTCTCCAGCGTGGCCGGTTTGGTGGCGCCGGTGGCGGTGTCGCCGCGCACGCCCGGATCGGTCCGGGTGACGGCGAGCTCGACGAAGTTCGGCAGCTCCACGAGGATCACCTGATCGTTGTGAACCAGGCCCTCGCACTCCATGCCTTCCTTGAGGTACTTGAGCTGGTCGGCGCCGATCAGCTCCTCCGTCAGCATGATGTCGTCGAAGGTCTGCTGGTCCATGAAATGGTAGAAGTGGCCGTCGACGTACGAATACTGCATGGGCCGCCGCTGCAGCCTGGCATCGGTCACCCGCTCGCCCGCGTTGAAGGTGCGGTCCAGCACGGCCCCCGTCCGGATGTTCTTGAGCTTGGTCCGGACGAACGCCCCGCCCTTCCCCGGCTTCACGTGCTGAAAGTAGACCATCTGGTAGAGATGGCCGTCGATTTCGAGGACCAGGCCGTTTCGAAAATCCGCCGTCGTCGCCACCGCAGCTCCAAGAAGACCCTTCGAGTCACCCTGAGCGCAGCGAAGGGGGCGGCGTCAGGTCAAGGCTCCGTCGCTCTGCTCGGGACGACTCAGGGCGAGGCATTCGCGCTGCTCGACCAGCTACACCAGCTCGACGAGCTCCGTCCGCCCGTCCGACAGCAATTCAGCCCCGTCGGCACCCAGATGGACGTCGTCTTCCAGTCGGACGCCACCCCAGCCCGGAAGATAGATCCCCGGCTCGACCGTCACCACCGCATGGAGCGGGAGCACGGCGTCGGCAGTCGGCGCGAGTCGGGGCCCTTCGTGCACCTCGAGTCCCAGCCCGTGTCCCAGCGAGTGGCCGAACGCATCACCGAACCCCCGCGCCGCGATCACATCCCGGGCCAGCGCATCGCCCTCGCGGCCGGTCAGGCCGGCCCGGAGATGCTCGAGCGCCCGCCGCTGCGCGGTCCGGACGAGCTCGTAGATCGTCCGCTGGCGCTCGTCCGCGCGCGCCCCGACCACAACCGTACGGGTGAGATCGGCGCAGTATCCGTCGACCTGCGCGCCGAAGTCAAGCAGCACCCACTCCCCGGCCTCCACGGTCCGCGGACTGGTCCGCGCGTGCGGCAGCGCGGCCCGCGGGCCGCTGGCGACGATCGTCGGGAACGGGTGCCATTCGCTGCCGCGCCGCCGCAGAGCGCCCTCCAGCGCCGCCGCGATCTCCAGCTCGCTCAGTCCCGCTCGGACCGCCGGCAGCGTTTCGGCCAGCGCCGCCTGAGCCAGGTCGGCAGCGGCGCGGATCGCGGCCACCTCCTCGGGAGACTTGACCGCCCGCAGCCGCTCGACCAAGTCGGTCGTCGGCACCAGCCGGGCCCGCGTCAGCGCCCCGATCCGCTCGGCATCCCGCACGGTAAGCGCCTGGGACTCGATGCCCAGGGCGGCGGGTGGATCCGCGGCCAACAGGCGTCCGAGCCGGTCCCACACACTCTTCTGGTCGATCTCCACCACCGCCGCCGTGCCGGCCTCGGCCGGGGCCTGCACGGCGTAGCGGAAGTCGGTGATCAGCGCGGCGGCGTCCGGCCGGACCAGCAGCAGCCCCGCCGACCCGCTGAAGCCCGTGAGATACCGAATGTTGGGGAGATGCGTGACGAGCAGCGCGTCCAGCCCGTCCGCCTCCAACGTCCCTCGCAGTGCCGCCTGGCGCTCGCTCCGACGGTCAGGCGGCACGCAGACGGCCCACCAGTGCCTGCAGGGCCAGCAGGTAGCTCTGCGCGCCGAACCCGGTCACCATGCCCAGCGCGAGGTCGGCGATCATGGAGTGCCGCCGCGCCGGCTCGCGCGCGAAGATGTTCGAGAGATGCAGTTCGACGAAGGGGACCTGGACGGCCAGCAGCGCGTCACGGAGCGCGAGGCTCGAGTGGGTCAGCGCGGCGGCATTGATCAGCGCCCCATCGGCGCGACCCTTGAGGGCCTGGACGGCGTCCACCAGCGCGCCTTCGTGATTGGTCTGGAACCAGTCGATCTCGGCGCCGAGCCCGCGGGCGGCCTCCCGGACCATGGCCTCGATCTCGCTCAGCGTCGTGCGGCCGTAGACCTCCGGCTCCCGCTGCCCCAGGAGGTTCAGGTTGGGGCCGTTCAGGACGCTGATCCGCATGTCAGCGCTTCAGGTTCTGAAGCCAGGCGTGGAACTGGTCGAGATCGTCGCTCTTGGAGTCGGGAGCCCGCGGCGGTCGCGGGGTGGTCGAAGCGCCGGGGGCGCCGAAGAATTCGTCGAACGAAACGCCGCTCTGGCCGGCGCCTCCGGTCGCGGGCACGGCCGGCGGCGTCGGGGTGGACTCCTCGCCGAAGACGGAGCTGAGCGACAGGCTGTCCTGCGCGGGCCGAGTGGGGGCACCGCCCGCATCGGCCGTGGTCGCGCTGGTGCGGGATGGCTCGGGGTGGGCCCCGGGGCTGCTGGCAGCCAGCCGGGTGCCGAACACGCCGCGGAGGAATGCCTGGACCGACTGACCCTGCGTCTCGAGCACGGAGTACGCCGGCCGGGACGCGTCGGGGGCCGGTACCGGGGCCGGCGTCGTGCTCATTGCGGCGGCAGGCTCGGACGGTCGGGCCGCGGCCGCGCGCTCGAGCTCCGCGATCTTGTCCGCGAACCGGGGCTCGCCGGCGTTTCGGCTCTCGAGGTGGCGATACACCGTGAGCGCCTCGGCCGGATGCCCCTGCTGCACCAGAAGCTCCGCCATGGACTCGGTCACGACCAGATCGGGCTCGGGCT
>DASSYY010000191.1:0-4638 GCA_035703025.1 Gemmatimonadales bacterium
ATGCGCATCGTGATCATCGGCGACGGCAAGATGGGCCGGGCGGTGGCGAGCCTGGCGGAGGCGCGGGGGCACGTGATCCACGCGCTGGTCGGCGGCGGCGAGAACGCCAGCGGCCGCGCGCTGACGGCCGAGCGGCTGAAGGGCGCAGACGTGGCGGTCGAGTTCACCCGGCCGGATGCGGCGGTCGCCAATCTCGAGCGCCTCGTCGATGCCGGCGTCCCGGTCGTCACGGGCACGACCGGCTGGCTGGACCAGCTTCCGCGGGTCACGGCCCACGTCGAGCGGTGCGGCGGCGCCCTGCTCCACGCCGCCAACTTTTCCTTCGGCGTCCATCTCTTCCTCCGCGCCGCGCGGGACCTGGCCGCCCGCTTCGCCGGGCACCCCGAGTTCGACGCCTTTATACTGGAGGAGCATCACGCGGCGAAGCTCGACGCCCCGTCGGGCACGGCGCGCGAGCTGCGACAGCGGGTCCGCGCGTCGGATCCGGCGCGGGATTTCCCCATCACCTCGATTCGCGCCGGGACCACGCCGGGCACCCATCTCGTCGCCTACGACGGGCAGTACGAGCGGGTGACGCTGGCGCACGTGGCACGCAGCCGCGGCGGCTTCGCGGCCGGCGCGCTGGCTGCGGCCGAGTGGCTCCCCGGCCGCCGAGGCGTATTCACCGTCGAGGACATGCTATTCGGAGGAAGTGGATGACCGCCTTCGAGGGGTGCGGCACCGCGCTGGTCACGCCCTTCCGCGAGGGAGGCGAGGTCGATTTCCCCGCGCTCCGCGCCCTCGTCGAGTGGCAGATCGCCGAAGGAATCGACTTCCTCGTCCCCTGCGGCTCGACCGGCGAGGCCCAGACCCTGGACGACCGGGAGCGTGAGCAGGTCGTCGCCGCCGTAGTCGAGACCGCGGCCGGCCGGGTGCCGGTGGTGGCCGGCGCCACCAGCAACGACACCCGCCGCGCCGTCGACGAGACCCGGCGCATGTGCGCCCTCGGCGTCGACGGCATCCTGTCGGCCACGCCCTACTACAACAAGCCGACGCAGGACGGCCTCGCGCGTCACTTCCAGGCCGTCGCCGATGCCTCCACCCGTCCCGTCTGCCTCTACAACGTGCCCGGGCGGACCGCCGTCAACCTCCTGCCGGCCACCGCGCTCCGGGTGGCGGAGCATCCCAACGTGCAGGGCATCAAGGAGGCGAGCGGCGATCTCCGGCAGATCATGGAGATCATTCGCCACCGCCCCGCGGGCTTCGCGGTGCTCTCGGGCGACGATTGGCTGGCGTTCCCCGTCGCCGCGGCCGGCGGCGACGGCCTCATTTCGGTGACGTCGAACGAGGTACCGGCGCAGATGACCGCGCTCGTCCGGCACGCCCGCCAGGGCGATCTGGAAAGCGCCCGCGCCTGCCAGTACCGCCTGCTGCCGCTCATGGACGCCAACTTCCTCGAGACCAATCCGTCCCCGGTGAAAGCGGGACTCGCCCTGATGGGGAGAATCGCCGACGTGCTCCGCCTGCCGCTCGTCCCCGCCACCCGGCCCACCCGGGACGCGCTTCGCGCCGCGCTCGCCACGGCGGATGCCGATGTCCGCTGACGTCGGCGAGCTGCAGGCGGCGCTCGCCCGCTATGCCGGCGCCGGCGCGCCCGGCGAAGAAGCGGCGGCGCGGGTGGTCTTCCTCGAGCTCAAGGCCGCGCTCAACGCGGGCACGGTGCGCGCGGCCGAGCGCGGCCCCGACGGCCAGTGGCGCGCCAACGCGTGGGTGAAGGCCGGCATCCTGCTCGGCTTCCGGCTCGGCCGCATCACGCCGGCCGCGACGGGCGGCCCGTTTCCGTTCTATGACAAGGACACCTACCCGCTCCGGGCGGCGTCGGTGGACGACGGCGTGCGGATCGTCCCCGGCGGATCGGCGATCCGCGACGGGTGCTACGTGGCGCCGGGCGTCGTCTGCATGCCGCCGATGTACATCAACGTGGGCGCGTACGTCGGCGAGGGCACGATGGTCGACTCGCACGCGCTGGTGGGATCGTGCGCCCAGATCGGGCGCCGGGTCCACTTGTCCGCCGCCGCGCAGATCGGCGGCGTGCTGGAGCCCGCAGGCGCGCTCCCGGTCGTCATCGAGGACGAGGTGCTGGTGGGCGGGAACTGCGGCGTCTACGAGGGGACGGTCGTGCGCGAACGCGCGGTGCTGGCGCCCGGCACGATCCTCACCGCCGGCACCGCCGTCTTCGACCTGGTGCACGATCGCGTCTACCGCCGCGACGGCGACCGGCCGCTCGAGATCCCGGCCGGCGCGGTGGTCGTGCCCGGCACGCGGCCGGTGCGCGCGGGCGCCGGCCGCGAGGCCGGGATCGGAC
Organism: Gemmatimonadales bacterium; assembly: GCA_035703025.1. GTDB lineage: Bacteria > Gemmatimonadota > Gemmatimonadetes > Gemmatimonadales > GWC2-71-9 > CAVVWJ01. Next base: position 2,345 of record DASSYY010000191.1, read on the forward strand.
TGTATACGCCGGTGATCGTGAAGTATCGCGACGAGAAGACCGATACGGCCGTGCGCCTCGAAGAGCTGCTCCGCTGAACCTCATGACCGCCCACACGCACTATCTCTGGTTCGAAACCAAGCGCCGCCAGGAAATCATCGACATCACCGACGAGGTCGAGCAGCAGGTCTCGGCCAGTCGGGTCCGGGAGGGGTTCGCGCTCGTCTCGGCCATGCACATCAGTGCCTCGGTCTTCGTCAACGACCACGAGTCGGGGCTCTGGCACGACATTCTCGCCTGGCTCGAAGGCACCGTCGCACCCTGGGATCCGGGCCGTTACCGGCACAACGAGACCGGCGAGGACAACGCGGCAGCACATTTGCGTAGCCTGGCGGTCGGCCACGAGGTCATCGTGCCGGTCACCGCCGGACGGCTGGATCTGGGACCCTGGCAGCGGGTGTTTTACGGGGAGTGGGATGGGCAGCGCCGGAAGCGGGTGGTCATCAAGATCCTCGGCGACGAGTGATCTTCCGCTTTCCGGGCTGAGCTGTAATTTCGGTCAGTTCCCAAGCCAATTCGACAATTTCATCCCCCGCCCGCCTCCGATTCCCGGGTGGCCGGCGGGTTGACCGCCTGTGTTCGAACGTTCAACGCCGGAGAGGTAAGTCGTTAATGGGAGCCATCTTCGGTATAGTAGGCGAAGGGTCGCTGGCGGAAGTCAGGGCCATGGGTCAGGCGGTGGCTCACCGGGGCCAATACCAGCAGTGCTGGAATCCGGCACCCAACGTCTACTTCGGGCGGGCGGAGCATCGACCCTTCGAGGCCGGCAGCTCCCCCATGGCCGCAGACTGGCATGCCTCCAGCGACGAAGCCTCTTTCCCCGAGCGTTTTGCCCGGGAAGGGCTGGCCGCCCTGGCCAACCTTCGGGGTACTTTCGCCGTAGCGATCTGTGGCGGCCCTGCACACATCTGGCTCGCGGTCGACCAGATCGGCTACAAGAGCCTGTACTACACGGTGCTCCGCGGCCGGTTCGCGTTTGCGAGCGAATACAAGTCGCTGCTGCAGCTGGCCGACTTGCCGCTCGAGCCGGACCGCACCGCCATCCAGCACTACCTCGCCACCAAGCACCCGCTCAGTGGTCGCTCGTTCCTGGCGCGCGCCCGCACCCTGCAAGGCGGGAACGTGCTCGAGCTCCGGGACAAGCGGGTCGCCGTCTCGACCTACTGGAAGCCGGGGACCGACGTCGTCGAACGGTCGGATCAGGAGCACGTCTCGGTCGTGCGGGAGGCGCTGCTCGAGACGGTGCACCGCCAGGTGCACGCCTACGAGCACGTGGGCATCACGCTCGGGGGCGGCGTCGACGCGGCGATCGTGCTCGGTGCGCTCCGCCGGGTCGCGCCGGACGTGCGCATCTCGTCGTTCACCATCGGCGCCGCGCCGGACGACTGGGAGATCGTGGGCGCGCACCAGACCGCGGACCAGTTCGGGACCGAGCATCACCAGTTCCTGTTCGACCCCACGACGATTCCGGCCGAGCTGCCGCAGCTGATCTGGCTCACCGAGGACTGCGGCGGCCGCGAAGAGGCGATGCTGCAGATGCACGTGCTGCGGCACGCCGGCGAGCACACCAACGTGGTCTTCGGGGGTCACGGTGCCGACGTGCTGTTCGGCGGCATGCCGCGGCACCGGCTCATCGGCCTGGCCGAGCGGCTGCCGATGTTCAGCACTCCGCTGCAGGAACTGTTTCAGCTCTCGCAGTGCGGTCTGGCTCCCTCGAGCCTGATGGGCCGCGCGCTGCAGACCGCCGTGTACGGCAACACCCCGCCCAGGGCGCTTCGGGTGCCGGGCGCCGGGTCGTCGAAGGGCGTGTTCTGGCGGCCGGAGGTCAACGAGTTCATCCGCGCGACCATTCAGCGCATGCACTCGCTCAACTATCTCGAGCCCAACCACGAGCTGACCGGCGCGACCTTCCACTCGCCGTTCCTGGATCCCGACATGATCGCGACCAGCCTGACGGTGCCCGGCTGGCTCAAGTCGGGATGGCGGCGGCAGAAGTGGGTCCTGCGGGAGGCGGCGGCGGATCTTCTGCCGGCGAGCATCCGGCACCGGAAGAAGGCCATCCAGCGCCTCGACGTACACGGTGCGATGGGCGAGGTGCTCTCGGACCTGGCGGGCGACTGGCTCGTCAACAGCGCGATCGAGAAGCACCGGCTGCTGACCGGCACCCAGCTGCAGCAGATCCGGACCGACCGCACCCGGGCGCGGCAGAGCCGCGAGATGGCGCACCGGCTGTGGTCGGTGCTCTCGCTGGAGTG
>DASSYY010000134.1:0-7841 GCA_035703025.1 Gemmatimonadales bacterium
CTCGCGACCTGCTTCGGCACCCCGGTGGGGCTCGCCGCGCAGGCCGGCCCTGCCCCAGCTTCCGGTCCCAATCCGGAGGCCGTGTTCCGGCGGCTCGATCTGCCCACGCCCAACGCGGTCCGCACCGGCAGCGGCGCGCCGGGCTCGGGCTACTGGCAGCAGCGCGCCGACTACGTCATCCGCGCCACGCTCGATACCTCCAGCCGCTCGGTGCGCGGCGAGGAGCGGATCACGTATACCAACAACTCCCCGGATACCCTCCGCTACGTCTGGCTACAGCTCGATCAGAACCTGTTCAACAGCGAGAGCCGCGGGTTCCGCGTCTTCGGCCAGGATCCGCGCTTCGGCACCAAGGGGGCGGAGGTGTCGGTACGGCTCCTCAAGGTCGGCGAGCCCGCCGTGCCGGCCGCGCGCGGCAAGCCGGCCGTCCCGGCGGCACCGCTCACCTACGTGGTCAACGGGACGATGATGCGGATCGACCTGGCCCGGCCGCTCCCGCCGAAGGGCAAGCAGCTGCTGGAGCTCGGCTGGTCCTTCCCGTTCGGCGCCAACAGCAACCGGATGGGGATCGAGGACATCGACGGCTCGACCATCTACGAGGTGGCGCAGTGGTACCCGCGCCTGGCGGTCTACGACGACGTGCGGGGCTGGAACACCGAGCAGTACATGGGCCAGGGCGAGTTCTACCTGGAGTACGGCAGCTTCGACGTGAGCCTCACCGTGCCCACCGACATGATCGTGGCCGCCACGGGCACGCTCCAGAATCCCGACGAGGTCCTTACTGCGGCCCAGCGGGCTCGGCTGGCCCGCGCCCGGACCAGCAGCGAGACCGTGGTCATCCGCGGCAAGGACGAGATCGGCGATCCGGCCTCGCGTCCGCCCACGCAGTATCCGACCCTCACCTGGCGGTTCACCGCCGACAGCGTACGCGACTTCGCCTGGGCCGCCGCCCGCCATTTCGTGTGGGACGCGGTCGGAGTGAACGGTGGGAAGACGCTGGCGATGAGCTTCTATCCCCCGTCGGCCGACTCCCTCTGGAAGGAGGCGACCCAGTACGCCAAGACGGCCCTCGAGTACTACTCCAAGCAGTGGGCGCCCTATCCCTATCCGGTCGCGAGCAACGTGAACGGGATCGAGGGCGGCATGGAGTACCCGATGATCGTCTTCTGCCGGAACCGCACCGACGCGGAGGGACTCTACAGCGTCACCGATCACGAGTTCGGCCACACCTGGTTCCCCATGGTGGTGGGCAGCAACGAGCGGCTGTACGGCTGGATGGACGAGGGGTTCAACAGCTTCATGAACCACTACAGCTTCCCGCTCAAGTTCCCCAACTCGCCCTTGCCGACCGCCCGCGGCGTCCAGGACACCTACATCAAGAACGCGCTGTCCGGGGACGAGGAGGCGATCATGGCTCCCGCCGACCGGATGCGCACCAACGAGAACTGGCGCCAGGCGCTCTACAACAAGCCGGCGGTGGGGCTGGTGCTCCTCCGCGAGCACATCACCTCGCCGGCGCGGTTCGACCCGGTGTTCCGGGAGTACATCCGCCGCTGGGCATTCAAGCACCCGACGCCCGCCGATTTCTTCCGCACGATGGAGGACGGCCTCGGCGAGGACTTGAGCTGGTTCTGGCGGTCGTGGTTCTACACGACCGACCGGCTCGACCAGGCGGTCGACTCGGTGGCCCTGTCGGATTCGTCGGGGGTGATCTCGCGCGTGTATCTGCGGAATGCCGGCGCGATGCCGATGCCGGTCGAGCTGGCCCTGCTGATGGACGACGGGAGCACGCAGCGGGTCCGGCTGCCGGTGGAAATCTGGGGCCTGCGGAACAGCTACGTGGCCCTCATTCCCGGACCCAAGAAGGTGAACAGCGTCGTGATCGATCCCGACGGATGGTATCCGGACGTGGACCGGTCGAACAACCGCTGGCCCGCGGCGGGAGCCCAGCCCGCGAGCCCGCCCGCGGCGACGGGCGCGGCCGGACCGACGGCGGCGCCGGCGCCAGGGACGACGGGCACACCGCCGGCCCCGACGCCCGCAGCGAAATAGACCACCTTCCCGTCATCCGGACCGCAGCGAGGGACCTTGTTCAGGAATGGCTCGAGCCACTCCGGACAAGGTCCCTCGCTGCGGTCGGGATGACCAGTGCCACCGCTACGCCAGCTACGGCACCTTGAGCTGCCAGAGCCCACTGAGCATGTCGATCGCGTACAGCGAGCCGCCGGCGAGCTGCACTCCCCAGGTGTAAGTATCGCCCGCTCCGCCCGGCCGGATCTCGGCGATGAGCCGAGCGGATAGATCGCCCTCCAGCTGCCCCGACACATCCAGCGCCACCACGCCGCCGTTGTAGTACGCCATGTACAGGATCTGCCGCGCCTCATCCACCCAGAAGTTGTGGGTGCCCGCGCCCGCCAGGTGGAAGAACGCCACCTCCCTGGGATGCGCCAGGTCGGCCACGTCCACGACGTGGAGGTCGCCGGTCGACTCCGCGCCGATGACGCCCGCGCCTTCCTGACCAATGAAGAGGTAGCGCTTCTCGTTCCGCACCGGATTGTGAAACCACCAGCCGTTGTGTACCGCCGCGCCGCCGGGGACCCCGTCGTCGGCCGTGAGCAGGCGGCTCACCTCGAGGGGATTGGTCGGGGAGCCGCCCCGGATGCCGTTGCCGACGTCGTAGATGATGACGCCCGTGTTCCACGCGAACACGAACGCCAGGCCGTCCCGGACGAAGGTGTCGTGGATGCCGTAGGCGGGCGGGATCGGGACGGTGGCCGCCACCGCGATGGCCGAGGGCTGGGTGATGTCGTAGATCACGAGCGCTGGGCTCTTGGGATTCCGGGCGGCGAACACGTACCGGTGGCCGTCGATCTCGGCCAGGGTCGCGGTGTGAAGTCCGTCGGAGACGAGGTCGCGATCGAGGAACACCGGCGTACGCGGGTTCGCCAGGTCGTACGCGTAGAGCCCTGCATTCGCTCCGCGCTCCGCACTGAACACCAGGATCGCGCCGTCGTCGGACACCTGCACGTCGCTCACGGTGCCGATGTCCGCCACCTTGATCGAGTCGACCAGGGTCGGGGCTCCGGCGGCGTCCAGTGACCAGATCTTGAGGACGTCGCCGCGGAGCCCGCCCCTCGGCGCGCCGCCCCAAGTCCCGGTATAGGCCCAGGCGCCGTGCACCCAGAGATCGGAGCTGAACCGCTCGGTGACGTTGTCGCCGCCGGCCTGGACCTGGAAGCTCGAGCCCGGCGGCGGGCCGTTCCCGCCGTCGCCACCGTTGGCGCCATCGCCGCCGCATGCGGCGAGGACCACGAGGACACCGGTGCACAGGTGCAGATGAACGCGCAGGAGTAGCGGGAGTTTCATCGCGTCCCCATCCGGTGATCGGGCATCGTCATCCCCGTCATGTCCGTGTCGTCCTCCGCGGCACCGTACCGGCCCATGCGGTGCATGGCGCCCCCGGCGCTGAGCCGGACCCCGAGCGCCAGCGCCCAGAGGTCGCGGCGGCCGTACAGCTCCTCCACGTCGATCAGCCCGCCGCCCACCTTCGCGACCCTGGCGTAGGTGACCTCCGCCAGCGGCCGTACCTCGAGTCCCGGGCGCCGGATCGCCGTCACCTCGTACCCCGCGGTGTGCGTGGTCCAGCGCGTCGTACCCAGAATCGAGTTTTCGAGGTGGGGTCGCAGTGACCGGAAGCGCGCGATTCGCTCCTCCTCCGGGCGCTCGGTCCGCTCGAACCGGTACTGGAGACGATGGGGCCCGCTGGTCCATGCACCTTCGGCCAGCAGGGTGTGGAAGACGAAAAAGCCGCCGGCCTCGGAGGTGCGCGCCCACTCCACCAGGGCGTAGGTCGCATGTCCGCCGACCGCCCGAGTCCAGCGCGCGGCCGCACTCCATTTGCCCTGGTCCGTCCCGGCGCCGGGCCGGTGCTCGGGGGAATGGACATGGGCGTAGCTGCCCTCGACCGTCAGCCCCGGCCGCACGTCCGCAGTGAGCCGCCAGCTCCACGAATCGCCGAACCGGCCGCCGACCCGCGGCCACTGGCCCGGCCGCTCGGGCTCATCGCCATTGAAGAGCCCGGCCTCGCCGAGCACGGGGCCGGCGCGGACCGCCGCGATCACGACCGCCCGCTCGAGAATCTGGGCCAGATGGTGGTTCACGGGATACCGCAGGAAGGGCCGGACCATCGGGTCATCGGTGCCGAACGGCGCGAAGCCCTTGCCCGCGCTGAGCGAGACCCGGGCGGCGCCGTCACCGGCGCCGAGCAGGTCGTCGGCGGTGAGGACCAGCTCGTGCAGATAGGTGTGGGGATGGCGGCGGTCGACGAACCCCTCGCCCCAGTTGCCGGGGGCGAGCTCGCCCTCGGGCATCGTGGCGCCTTCGAGGTTGAGCACCGCGGTGAGCCTGAAGCGGCCCAGCGCCCCGGCCCGAAGGTGCACGGCCGGCTGGACCAGGCGCGCCTCAGTCAGCGATCGCCCACCCGGCACCGGGTCCGCCCGCTCGACCGCGAGGACGCCCTGCCCGCCGAGGTGGGCCCACACACCCGGCCGCCCCTCCTGCGCCGCGCCGGTGGCCGGCGCGAGGAGCGCCAGCCCCAGGGCCAGAAGCGGCCTCAGTCCGACTCGGCCACCGCCGCGCGCACCGGCAGGACCGCGGCCCTGAGATAGTCCCGGTTCATCCGGGTGATCGTGTCGATGCTGATCAGCTTGGGGCAGGCTTCCTGGCATTCGCCGTACAAGGTACACCCGCCGAAGCCCTCGGCGTCCATCTGCTCGACCATGCGGCGGGCCCGCTGCAGCCGCTCCGGCTGCCCCTGCGGCAGGAGGCCGAGATGGGTGATCTTGGCCGCCGTGAAGAGCGACGCCGAGCCGTTGGGACACGCGGCCACGCAGGCGCCGCATCCGATGCACTGGGCGGCGTCCATGGCGGTGTCCACGGCGTCCTTCGGAATGAGCGTGCTGTTGCCGTCGACGGCGCTCCCGGTCGGCGCGCTGATGTAGCCGCCCGCCGCGATGATGCGGTCGAGCGCCGCGCGGTTCACGACCAGGTCCCGGATCACCGGGAACGCCCGCGCCCGCCATGGCTCGACGAAGATCTCGTCCCCGTCGTTGAAGCTCCGCATGTGGAGCTGGCAGGTAGCCGTGCCCCGGTTGGGCCCGTGGGCGACGCCGTTGATCATCAGGCTGCAGGAGCCGCAGATGCCCTCGCGGCAGTCGTGGTCGAACGCGATCGGCGTCTCGCCGGTCAGCATCAGGCGCTCGTTCACCACGTCCAGCATCTCGAGGAACGACATGTCGGGGCTGATATCGCCGGCCTCGTAGCGCACCATGCGCCCGGCGTCGGCCGGCCCCGCCTGCCGCCACACATGCAGGATCACGTTCATTTGTAGCTCCGCTGGGCCAGGTGCACGTACTCGAAGTCGAGCGGCTCCTTGTGCAGCCGGGGCACGGCGAGGTCGCCGGTGTACTCCCAGGCCGCCGCGTAGGCGAACCGCTCGTCGTCCCGGCGGGCCTCGCCGTCCTCGGTCTGATATTCCTCCCGGAAATGGCCGCCGCACGACTCCTCCCGGTGGAGCGCGTCCCGGCACATCAGCTCGCCGAGCTCCAGGAAGTCGGCCACTCGGCCGGCCTTCTCCAGCGCCTGGTTGAGCTCGGCATCGCTGCCCGGCACGTTGACGTTGCGCCAGAACTCCTCGCGCAGCTCGGGAATCCGGGCGAGCGCCTCGGTGAGGCCGGCCGCGTTCCGCGCCATGCCGCACTTGTCCCACATGATCCGCCCCAGCTCCCGGTGGAACGAGTCCACCGTCCGCTTGCCCTTGATGGCGAGGAAGGTGCGCATCCGCTCGGCCACCTCCGCCTCCGCCCGCTTGAACTCGGCGTGCGACGTATCGACCGGTGAGGGCCTGGCGCCGGCCAGGTAGTCGCTGACCGTGCTCGGCAGGATGAAGTAGCCGTCGGCGAGGCCCTGCATCAGCGCGCTCGCGCCCAGCCGGTTGGCCCCATGGTCGGAGAAGTTGGCCTCGCCGATCACGTGCAGTCCCGGAATGGTGCTCATCAGGTTGTAGTCGACCCAGAGCCCGCCCATCGTGTAGTGCACCGCCGGGAAGATCCGCATCGGCAGCTGATAGGGATTCTCGTCGGTGATCCGCTGATACATCTCGAACAGATTGCCGTAGCGCTCCCGGATGGTGTCGGCCCCGACCCGCGCGATGGCGTCGGCGAAGTCGAGGTAGACGCCGAGGCCGCCGGGGCCGACGCCGCGGCCCTCGTCGCACACCGCCTTGGCGGCGCGGGAGGCGATGTCGCGGGGAGCCAGGTTGCCGAAGCTGGGATAGCGGCGCTCGAGATAGTAGTCGCGCTCGCCCTCGGGAATCTGGCTCGGGGGCCGGTGGTCGCCGGCCCGCTTGGGCACCCAGACCCGGCCGTCGTTCCGGAGCGACTCGCTCATCAGCGTGAGCTTGGACTGGTAGTCGCCGGAGACGGGAATGCAGGTCGGATGGATCTGGGTGTAGCACGGGTTGGCGAACGCCGCGCCGCGCTTGTGGGCGCGCCAGATGGCGGTGGCGTTCGATCCCTTCGCGTTGGTCGAGAGGTAGAACACGTTGCCGTACCCGCCGGTCCCCAGCACGACGGCGTCGGCGGCGTGGCTCTCGATCCTGCCGGTCACCATGTCGCGCACCACGATGCCGCGGGCGCGCCCGTCCACCACGACGACGTCCAGCATCTCGGTGCGCGGGTACATCGTGACGCCGCCGCGGGTGATCTCCTTTTCCAGCGCCTGGTAGGCGCCGAGCAGGAGCTGCTGGCCGGTCTGCCCGCGGGCGTAGAAGGTGCGCGATACCTGCGCGCCGCCGAAGGACCGGTTGGCGAGGAGGCCGCCGTACTCGCGCGCGAAGGGCACGCCCTGCGCCACGCACTGGTCGATGATCTCGACGCTGATCTGCGCCAGCCGGTACACGTTGGCTTCGCGGGCCCGGAAGTCGCCGCCCTTGACCGTGTCGTAGAACAGCCGGTACACGCTGTCCCCGTCGTTCCGGTAGTTCTTGGCCGCGTTGATCCCGCCCTGCGCCGCGATCGAGTGGGCCCGCCGGGGCGAGTCCTGGAAGCAGAAGCACTTCACGTTGTAGCCCAGCTCGCTCAGCGTGGCCGCCGCGGCCCCGCCGGCCAGCCCCGTGCCGACGACGATGATGGTGTACTTCCGCTTGTTGGCGGGGTTCACGAGCTTCATCTCGAAGCGGTGAAGGTCCCACTTCTGCTCGATGGGACCGCTGGGGATCTTGGACTTCAGCTCCATTGGGCTCTCCGCATGGCTCGCCGCATTGGCATCCCCGAATCATTCATCCGCGCGTCACCGTGCGCGGAGCCAAGCTCGCGCGGGCTCACGGCTGGATCACTCCCGCGTACACCGCAATGGGAATCACCGTGAACCCCGCCCACACGATGATCGCCAGCACGAGCGCCAGCTGCCGCCGGAGCGGATGCGGCGACGCCTGGCTCAGACCGAGGGTCCGGCCGCTGCTCCAGATGCCGTGATAGAGGTGCAGCCCGACCGCCGCCATCGTGAGCTCGTAGAACAGCACCACCAGCGGGCTCCCGAACCCGGCCGCCACGTTGTGGTAGGGATCCCCCTCGATGAACGAGGCGTGCACCGTGCCCAGCGTGAAGTGCAGGATGTGATACACGAGGAACACGAGGATGAGCACGCCGCCCCAGCGGATCGTGCGCGAGGCGATCGTGGACACCTGCGCCTCCCGCCCGCCGGCATACCCCACGGGCCGGGCCGCCCGACGCCGCGCCGTGAGCTGCACCGCCGCGAGGATGTGGAGCACCACCGCTGCGAAC
>DASSYY010000284.1:0-10896 GCA_035703025.1 Gemmatimonadales bacterium
ATCGCCTTCGGCGATGACATCACCCTCAACATCGGAGCCCCCTCGCTGGCGCTTTCGCCCGACGGTGCCAGCCTGGGCGTGCGGGACAACGTCCAGAACGGCACGCTGTGGCTCAAGCGCCCCGGGGCGCTGCACGCGGTCCGAATCGCCGGCACCGAGCGGTCGAGCCATCCGGTCTTCTCCCCCGACGGCCAGTGGGTGCTGTTCCTGGCGGATGGGCGCCTCAGGAAGATCCGGCCCGACGAAGGCGGGGCGGTCACGCTGGCCGACTCGGCGGATGCCGTGGTGGGCGGCGGGACCTGGCTCGACGATGGAACCGTCGTCTATATCGGGCCGTGGTTGAGCGTGCTGTCGCGGGTAAGCGCGACGGGCGGACAGAGCACGGTCGTCATGCGCGACTCGTCGCTGGCTGGGCTCGGATTGGGCTCGCCGACAGCGGTCCCCGGCGCGCGGGGCGTGCTCTTCACCGCCTGCAACTCCGGGTGCGTGACGATGAGCGTCCACGTGCTGGATCTGCGCACGGGGCAGCAGCGGGTGCTGCTCGACGGCGCGGTGACGGCCTGGGCGCTGCCGACCGGCCACCTGCTCTACGTGCGGCGCGACGGCACGGCGTTCGTGGCCCCGTTCGATCTCGACCAGCTCCGGATCAGCGGCCAGGCGGTGCCGGTCCTCGACGGCGTGTTCACGTACAACGGTGCCGCGTTCCTGGCCTGGTCGCCGTCGGGGACGCTGGTGTACGCGCAGGGCACCGCTGCCGGAACGGATCTGGAGGCGGTCCGGGTGACGCGCGACGGCGCCGCGGCGCCGATCGACACCGCGTGGCACGGCGGCTTCAACTCGTTCGCCGTCTCGCCCGACGGCCGCCGCCTGGCCATGGGTGTCGGGCTCGCGAGCGGCAACCTCGGCATCTGGGTGAAGCAGCTCGATCGCGGAACGTTCACGCGGCTCACGTTCGGCGGCCAGGACCGGCGGCCACTCTGGTCGCCGGACGGACGCGAGGTGGCGTTTCTCCGGGATTCGCTGAACCGCACCAACGTGTTCGCACGCCGGGTGGACGGCAGCACGCCGGACCGGCTGCTGGCACGCATCGGCCCGCAGATCCAGGAAGCCACGTATTCCCCCGACGGCCGCTGGCTCGTGCTGCGCACGGACAACGGCGGGGCCGGGGCCGGGGACATCCTGGGCGTGCGCACCAGCGGCGACTCGGCGCCGGTGCCCCTGGTGGCGAGCCCATTCACCGAGCTTCATCCCGCGGTCTCGCCCGACGGCCGCTGGCTCGCCTATACGTCCATCGAGTCGGGCACGAACGAGGTCTATGTGCGTCCGTTCCCATCCACCACCGGCGGTCGCTGGCAGGTGTCCAATGGGGGCGGGGCCCAACCGCGCTGGTCGTCCGACGGGCGGGAGCTGTTCTTCCTGGACGGCGCGTTCCGGATGGTGGCGGCGCAGGTCCGCGCCGCAGCGGCGTTCGAGGTGGCGGAGCTCCGACCGCTGTTCGACGCCGGCGGGTTCACCCTCGACGGCTTCCATCAGTCATACGACGTGCTCCCCGGCGGCCGCGGCTTCGTCTTCCTCCGGCCGCGCCAGCTCGGCCAGGCGGCCCCCGGGGTCAAGATCGTGCAGGCGGAGCACTGGCTGGACGACGTGCGGGCCCGCACCGCACGGTAGCCCCCGACCCGGCGCCTCACTCGGCGTAGCCGTCGTGGTAGCGCACCCAGCTCTGGGTGAACTCGAGCTCGTCTTCGTCCCGCCCCTTGGGGACGAGGTCGAGGTAGCTGTATGCGGTGTTCAGCGGGTCGATGCCGCGCGCGTAGGTCGAGTAGGTGTGGTAGATGGTCCCATCGCCGGCCCGGTAGAACACGCTCACGCCTTCCCGGTCCTCGTGCTCCATGTCCATCGGCGCATAGTTGTAGACCGCGTCGCCCCGCTTGAACTGCTCCGGCCGGAACGACACCATGTAGTCGTAGTTGAACTCGTTGCGGCCCGAGGAGACCCAGGTGAAGCCCCAGTCCATGCGCCGCCGGAATCGTTCGATCCGGTCGATCGGCGCACGGGAGACCGCAGCGAAGCTCACGTCGCGGGCCCGCAGATGGACCACGATGGGGTTGAAGTTGTCGGCCCAGAATGAGCAGTGCTTGCAGCCCGCGTCCGCGTCGGGGTGGAACATGAAGTGGTAGATCACGAGCTGGTGCCGCGGTCCGAACAGGTCGGCCAGCGTCACCGTGCCGCCGGGCCCGTCGAAGGCGTAGTCCTTGTCCACGCGCTCCCACGGGAGTGCCCGTCGCTCGCGGCTTAGCTCGTCCCGGAGCCGGGAGAACGCCTTTTCCTTGGCGAGCAAGGCCGTACGCGCGGCCATCCACGCGTCGTGCGGCAGGATCGGGTGGTGCTCGAGGTCGGGTCGGGTGCTGGTTGCCATGGGGTCCGCTCCGTGCTGATGTTCAACCTACAGGTTGAACATATAATACTCTACCATTCGGTTGAACGCAACCGGGGCCCGGGGCATCCCGGGCCGGCCGAGGGCCGCTCAGCCGTCGCGATCCAGCTTGAAGGTGCTCCTCGCCCCCATCTCGAAGGCGCCTTCCGGGAGAAACCGGCGCAATCGCGAGATGACGTGCGCCTGTCGCCCGGCCACATGGCGCAGGCGTGGCCTCGTGCTGGTGATGATCTTCAGCACGGTCGCGGCCACCAGGTCCGGGCCCGGCCCCGTCTCCTCGGCCGCTCGAATGGCGTTGAACGCCCGTTGCCGCCATGGCTCGTATGCCTCGATCCGCGCCGCCGCCACCTGCCGCTTGTCCATCATGGGCGTCTTGAGAAAGCCCGGCTCGATCAGCGACACGTGCACGTGAAGCGGCTTGAGCTCCAGGCGCAGGGTCTCCGTGTAGCCCTCCACCGCGAACTTGCTGGCGGAGTACACGCCCATGAACGGTATCGCTGTGAGGCCCGACAGGGAGCTGATGGTGATGATGTGCCCGTGCTGCTGGCGGCGCATGATCGGCACGACGGCGGTCACCATTCGGACGACACCGAAGAAGTTGGTCTCGAATTGGGCCTTGGCCTCATCCAGGGAGGTCTCTTCCAGCGCGCCGGCCAGCTCGTAGCCGGCATTGTTGACCAGCACGTCGAGCCGCCCGGCCTGGCTGGACACCGCATTCACGCATGCTGCCACCGAGGCATCCGACCGCACGTCGAGCGCCAGCATCGTGAGGTTCGGCACCGCCTCGCCGCCGCCCGGTGTCCGGCTGGTTCCGAACACGGTGTGACCCTGCTCCGCCAGCAGTCGAGCCGTCGCGCGGCCCACGCCGGACGAGGCTCCCGTAACCAACACTACTTTCCGGCTTGGCATCTCGAATTCTCCCCGGCATCGTTTTCGAACATGGCGACTACATCCGCGCGGGCTCGAGCCGGCGCAGCAACCATCCGAAGAGCGAATCTGCTCCGGAGCCGCCGGCCTCGCCAGCATGACGCATGAGCGGTGTTCGCGAGCCTGGCTCGTGACACGATGACCTCGACCTCCCGCTCGCCGACGGTGACGTGGCGGCGCCTTCTCGGCGCGGCGGTCAGCGTCGTCCTCTTCGCCGGCGCCGTCTACGTGATGCGTTCGGAGCTGCGTCAGCACTCGCTGCCCGAGATTCTGGCCGAGCTGCGGAGCTTCTCGCCGGTGCGGCTGATCCTGGCGCTCGCTGCGACCGTGCTGAGCTTCCTCGGCCTGGCCGGCTACGACGCCGTCTCCCTTTCTGCCCTCGGACGTCGCCTGGCGTTCCGCCGCATCGCCTACGCCGCCTTCGTCGGGTACGCGTTCGCCAACTCACTTCCCTTCTCCGTGGTGACCGGTGCTGCCGTGCGCTACCGCCTCTACTCGCAGTGGGGGCTGGCCCGGGCCGAAGCGGCACGGGTCATCACACTCAACACGGTGACCTACGTCGTGGGGCTGCTGGCCTCGTGCGGTCTGGCCTTCGCCCTCCAACCGGTGCTCGTGCCGGGCTTCCTGCGACTGCGGCTGCACACGGCGCGTCCGCTCGGCGTCGTCTGCCTGGTCCTGGTGGCGGGTTATCTCGTCTGGAGCAGCCGGCCGGGCGGCGACCTCCGCCTCTGGCGCTGGGATCTGCCTCGCCCGACGCTCCGGCGGGCGCTCGCGCAGATCGGCGTGTCGATCGCGGACTGGGTCTTCTCGGGCGCCGCGCTCTACGTCCTGCTCCCGCACCGGGTCCCGTTCCACGTCTTCTTCGCGGTGTTCCTCCTGGGCCAGATCGTCGGGCTGGTGGCACAGGTGCCGGCCGGGATCGGTGTGTTCGAGGCGGTGATGCTGTGGGGCCTGAGACCGGCCTTGTCCACGCCCGCGATCCTCATCGGGCTGGTGGGGTACCGGCTGGTGTACTTCCTGCTTCCGCTCGTGCTGGCGACGGCCATCTGGGTCCTGCGCGAAGGGCGGCGGTGGTATCGCCGGCGCAACGCCGTGGCCGCCCGGCGAACGTGATCGGGCGGCCGGCGCTGGACGCGGCGCAATTACCTGACTAATGTCAGACAATGTCTGACGACGAGATTGCCCAGGTCCGGCGCTTCAATCGACTGGTGACCCAGCGGGCGGGCGCGCTGAACGACCATTTCCTCGGGCGCGACCGCCCGCTCGGCGAGTCCCGTCTACTCTACGAGATCGGGCCCGGCGGAGCCGACCTGCGCGACCTGCGGCGACGCCTCGGACTCGATTCCGGATACGTCAGCCGGCTGGTCAGGGTCCTGGAGCGGCAGGGTCTCGTCCGGCTGAGCCCGGGCGCGGGCGACCAGCGGGTCCGCCGGGTTCGGTGGACGGCCGCGGGGCGGCGCGAGGTGGCGGAGATGAACCGGCGCTCGGATGAAGCCGCCGCCGCGGTGCTGAGCTCGCTGCCCTCGGCCCAACGGACCCGCCTCGTGGCGGCGATGGGCGAGGTGCACCGGCTCCTGCGGCTGGCCGGCCTCGAGATCGAGCGGGTGGATCCCGCGAGCCGCGCCGCCCGCGAATGTGTGGGCCGGTACTTCGACGAGCTCAACCGCCGCTTCGAGGGCGGATTCGATCCGGCCGCGAGTCTGTCGGCCGACGACCGCGACCTGGCTCCACCCCGGGGCGCCTTCCTCGTGGCGTCCGTGGACGGAGAGCCGGCCGCATGCGGAGCGGTGAAGGCGATCGCGCCCGGGGTCGGATCGCTCAAGCGAATGTGGGTCGCCGACACGGTGCGCGGCCTGGGGATCGGCCGGCGGATGCTGGAGGCGCTGGAGGACCAGGCGCGCGAGCTCGGTCTGACGACGCTTCGGCTCGAGACCAACCGGACGCTGGAAGAGGCGGTCCGCCTGTACCGAAGCGCGGGCTATCGCGAGGTCGCCCCCTTCAACACCGATCCGTACGCGCACCATTGGTTCGAGAAGCACCTTCCCTGAGGAGAGGCACCGCGGCGTGCCGGTCGGTGGTGCCCCTTCAGGCCACTCGCTGCCAGACCGCCGGAAGGCCGGCCGCGAACAGCTGGGCGCACTGGGCCAGCGTCAGGTTTCCCGTGTACTGGAAGTGCGGCAGATCCTTGAACCCTCTCCAGTCGCCGCCCCAGTCGAGCCCCACCGATTTCCCGACCCTCGCCGCACTCGCCCAGCCCGGATGGCTGGTATCCCAGTCGGCCTTGCCGAGCGCGTCCAGCACCACGATATCGAACGCCAGCCCGAAATTGTGCCAGCTCCGGCCGCCTCTGGCCTTGGTGACGATGTACTGCGGCCCGATCGGCTTGGTGGTGCGGCCCCTGGCGTACAGCGCGTCCTGCTCGGCCCAGGTCCTGAGGCCCTGGGTCACGAGGAGCGCGAGGCCCTGCTGCGCGCAGATGTCCAGCATGCTGCGGCCCCGCAAAGCGACGATGGGGTGGAGCTGGGACAGTCGCTGGTCGTTCAGCGCGGCAAGGTTGCCGGAGAGGCTCGAGGGAGCGGGCGGCTGGGGCAGCGCGGCGACACCCCTCGCCGCGGCCGCGGCGTCGGGGATGATCAGCTCCTGCCCCGGGACCAGGCGGTCGGGATCCGCGATGCGGTTGGCCGCCACGATGAGCGGATAGCGGCTCGGGCTGCCGTAGTACTGCAGCGCGATGCGACCGAGCGTGTCGCCTCTTCGTACCCGATGGGTAAGCATGGCGTCTCCTGTCGGCCTCGGCGGACCGGCGCGCAGCCGTCCGAGCGAACCGGACTTCGGAGGCCCGTTACGACGGCCTACTGCGGCGGAATCGGCGGTGCAGGCGACGACAGCCGGTAGCGTAGCCCGAAGTTGGCGGAGACTTTGCGGTCCACGTCCGTCACGAACTCGGGTCGATTGGCATACGCCAGACCGACGAGGAGCGAGGCGTTGTCGTTCACTCGATGGGTGTAGCTCAGCGATGCGAGGAATCTGTCATTCCTCACGGCATCGTCGGTGGTGGCGACGTATTCGGCGGAGAGATCGACGCGCCCGGTCTCGACCCCTTGCTCGTCCACCGCGACGTATCGTCCCAGGCCGCCCGCGACTTCGAACACCGAGGATCCTGCGAGGCGGAGTGCGACGCCTTGCGCCGCCAGGGTCTCCGCCACTTCCTGGCGTGACGTCCATTTGGCCGACAGCCAGACCCGGTCGCCTCGCGCGAGCGAGCCCTTCGTGCCGGGCTGCTGGAGATAGTCGTCCAGACAGGCCAGGTTGACGGCGCGTTGCGCGGTGCGGCACGTGCCTCGGAACCGGTTCACGTTGACGAACCCCATCTCGAACCGGCCCGTCACGCTGTATTCGTCAGGCCCGACCAGGTCCTGGCGTATCCGGGCCTCGCCCTGGATGTTGAGCTGCGGCTGGTTGTTGATCATGTCCGCGAAGAACAGGAAGCCGCCGCGCCGCATGCGCTCACCCATGGCGCTGTCCATCGCCCGGCCGGCTGCAGCCGTCTCCGCCAGACTCTCCACGATCAGCTTCCGCTCTGCGGGAGCGATGCAGCGAAGCGGAAGGTCGGTGCCTGCCGCCGCGTTGCACCCGTCCCCGGGGACCAGGGCCTCGCCGGCGCGCTTCGCGGCGCGCTGGAGCGCCACGATGGCCTGGGCCTCACTCGCCTCGCCCAGCTCCGCTTCGGCCTCGGTCCAGATGTCCTGGAAGAAGGCGCTGTACAGATCGGTGTAGTTGGCGAAGCTCCGGCCGAAGCTCTTCGACTCGACGTTGAGCGCGACGCTCAGCGCTACATCGTCGAAGTCGCCGAGGTCCTGCTCGAGCGACGTCCGCGTCGCTTCCCGGGTGTCCGCCGGCAGCAGCTCTGCCAGCGGCTGGTAGAGGCGAGGTCGGTTGAGTACCGCGCGAATCCTGGCGCGCTGCGGATTGACGCCGATCGGGATCGGAAGGTTGCCCTCGAAGACCATCGCGCCGTCGGGATCACTGGTGCTCTTCACGCCGAAGGCGCCCGCGAGCAGTGGGAGGAAGTCGCTGATGGCCGTCGCGGCCCCCGGGACGGGGACGGGCACTCCGACCGTCTTGGCCTGCAGCCGCCGGTCGGTGGCCCGGGCGACCTCTCTCTCGGCCGCGTCTTCGCGCAGGGTGGTGCCCACCGACGAGACGATATCCCAGCACGCGGCGATGGTCAGTGTGTCCGAGCAGGTCACCGAAGGGGTTTGCGCGGCTGCGGACGTCGCGAGCAGCAGGAGCCAGATTCCCGGCGCACGGACGCGCATCAGGCCGCCTCGGCGGTGGCGATGATGGTCGCGCGTCGCGGGTCGTCCCCTCTCCTGCCGGTGACGACGAACTCGTACGGTGTTCCGTAGAGCTGTCCGTTGGGGCGCACCACCTCCGCCGCGATCGTGACATCGGAGGGGGCCGGTGTGAGGTGCTCGACCCGGACCCTGATGGAGTACGAATGTCCAGCCACGATCGTCAGGGGCTTCGGCCCCGGCGAGATCTCGTCGTGCGGCCACACGAACTCCTGGGCCGTGCCGTCCATGTCATCTATGAGGCGTGCGCCCGCGACGAAGCGATCCTCGCCGGTGATGCTCAGCGCGAGCGTCGAGCCGTCCGGAGCCCCGAACCAGATCTTGAGGCTGCCCATTTGCGTCCCCACGCGGAAGAATGTCTTGGAGCGAGTGGTGCGAGTATTTGATGCGGGACTCGAATGCGCAAGATGCACGAGCGTGCCTCGACGAGTCCGGAGCCAGTGCGGCAACATCGAGCGCTGTCGCGTTATCGCCGGTGCATTCGCGGACGCGACACGCGAGTGGCGTCCACGTCGGGTCTCGAGGTCCGAAGGCATTGCTATCGCGCGAACCGGGCTACGGCGCGCATCGCCGCTCGCGCGTTGTGGCAAGCTCGGCTCCGGCGCACCGATGCGGTGCGCCGCGGCCAGATACCTTGACAGCTAGGTATCGCCGTCGCAAGATAGGTGGAGACATAGACAGCTAGGTGGACAGCTCCCCATGCGCGCCGCTCCCAAAGACCGCCTCCACGGCACCCTCGACGCCCTCATCCTCAAGACCCTGAGCGGCGGCCCCCGGCACGGATACGCCATCACCCGGTGGCTCCGCGACTCGAGCGCCGAAGCCATCCAGGTCGAGGAGGGCTCCCTCTACCCCGCCCTCTACCGGATGGAGCGGCAGGGCTGGGTCGAGGCCGAGTGGGGCACCAGCGAGCTGGGGCGGAAGGCGCGGTTCTACCGCCTCACACCCCGCGGACGGAAGCAGCTCGCCGCCGAGACCGAGCGCTTCAGCCAGTTCGTCGCCGCGGTCGCGCCCCTCCTGCTCCCGGGCTGACGCGATGCCGGCCGTCGGTCGGTTCGGGCGACAGCTCAGGTCCTGGTTCTGGCGCTCCTCCGTCGCCGACGAGGTCGACGCGGAGCTCGACTTCCACCTCGAGATGCTCACCCGCGAGCTGATCGAGCGAGGGCTGGACCCCGACGCGGCGCGCGCGGAGGCGCTGCTCCGCTTCGGCGATCGAGCGGCGGTCGACGCCGCCTGCCGGCGGCTCGGGCTCGAGCACGAGCGGGACGTGCGGCGCACCGAGTATCTGGCCGAGCTGCGGCAGGACGCGATCCACGCGCTGCGCCAGCTCCGGCGGGCTCCCGCCTTCACGGCCGTCGCTCTCCTGACCCTGATCCTCGCCATCGCCGCCAACACCGCCATCTACAGCGCGGTGAGCGCGGTGCTCCTGCGCCCGCTGCCGTATCCGGCCGCCGGCCGCCTGGTCGTGCTCTGGGCACCCGGGGGCGATCAGGGGCGGAACCTCGTCAGCTATCCGGATCTCCAGGAGTGGCGCGCGCGCAACCGGACCTTCGAGGATATCGGCGTCGCCCGCACCCAGAGCGTGAACTACACGGGCGCCGAACACCCCGACCGGCTGGTCGGCTGCTTCGTCACCGCCAACACCCTCCGCCTGCTCGGCGCCCGCGCGGCCGCGGGCCGGCTCTTCGCGGATGACGAGACCGCCGAGGGCAGCGCCGCGCGGGTGGCCGTGCTCTCGAACGCCGCCTGGCAGTCCCGCTTCGGGGCCGACCCCCGGGTGATCGGCCGCACGATCGTGCTGAACGGACGGCCGCACGTCGTGATCGGCGTGACCGCGGCCGACTACGCCGATCCGTTCGGGCCGCCGGAGGTCTGGCTCCCCCTCACCTCGGCTCCCAACGACACCTGGCTCACGCGCGCCAATCCCGCCTTCTGGGCCGTGGGCCGGCTCAAACGGGGCGTCACGCCGGAGCAGGCGAACGCCGATCTCTCCGCCATCGCGAAGGCGCTGGCGGCCGAGTTTCCGGCCACCAACGCGGGTGTGGGTGCGCTGGTGATTCCCTTCCGCGAGTACCTCACGGGCGACGTCCGCCCGAGGCTCCTCATCCTGCTGGGCTTCGTCGCGCTGATCCTGCTCATCGCCTGCGCCAACATCGCCAACCTGCAGCTCGCGCGCTCGACCTCGCGCCGGCGGGAGATGTCGCTGCGTGCGGCGCTCGGCGCCGGCCGCGGGCGGCTGGTGCGGCAGCTGCTCACCGAGAGCGTGGTGCTCGCGCTCATCGGCGGCGCGTGCGGGCTGCTCGTCGCCCGCTGGGCCATCGTGGCGCTCGTCGCCGCGGCGCCGGGCGGCCTCCCCGCGCTCGGGCCTGTCGGGCTCGACCGGCCGGTGCTGCTCTTCTCGGCCGCGATCACGGTCGGGGCCGGGCTCCTGTTCGGCGCGCTGCCGGCGCGCTGGGCGGCGCGCACCGCCCTGGCCGAGGCGCTCCAGACCCGCAGCGGCGATGGCACCGCGCCCGGCAGGGGCGACGCGCGGACGGTATTCTTCGCGGTGCAGCTCGCGCTCTGCATCGTGCTGCTGGTGGGCGCCGGGCTCCTCACCCGGAGCCTCGCCCGCATCCGGCAGATCCCGCTCGGCTTCGAGCCCACCCGGCTGCTCACCGCCGAGTTCCGGCTGCCGGCCGCGAAGTACGCCAACGACACGGCCATCGCCCAGTTCGGCGAGCAGGCGCTGGCACGGATCCGCGCGGTGCCCGGCGTGCGCTCGGCGGCCCTGCTGGGGTCGGTCCCGCTCAGCGGCAACTGGGCCACCACCTCGTACCTGCCCGATGGACAGACCCCGCCTGCCGACGGCGTCCCGCCCACGACCCAGGTCAACTTCGTGAGCGACGGCTTCTTCGGCACCATGGGAATGCCGGTGCTCAGGGGCAGGGACTTCACACCGGCGGACCGGCTCGGCGCGGCCCCGGTGGCGCTGGTCGGCGAGGAGCTCGCGCGGCGCGTGTGGCCGGGCAGGTCGCCGCTCGGCGAGCGGCTCCGGGTCCTGGGACCGCCGGACGTGGTCGTGACCGTCGTCGGCGTGGTCGGCAACGTCCGGCAGTTTACGGTGACGGAGCCGGCCACGCCGCAGCTCTATCTCGCCAAGGCCCAGAATCCCGGGATCTTCTCCAGCGTCGTCGCGCG
>DASSYY010000024.1:0-3245 GCA_035703025.1 Gemmatimonadales bacterium
CCGGGGCTGGCCGGCACGTCGCCCGAATGGCTGGTAGAGGTGGCGCGACTGGTGCCCGAGCTGCGCGAGCGCTTTCCGGGTCTGCCGGCGGCGCCCGCGGCCGAGGCCGCCGAGAGCTGGCGGCTGTTCGAAGGCGTGGCCCAGCTTCTCGGGACCCTCGCGGCCGAGCGGCCGCTGGTCATCGTGATCGACGACTTCCAGTGGTGCGACGAGGACAGCGCCAACCTGCTGCGCTTCCTGGCGCGCCGGCTCGAGCGCGCGCCGGTACTCTGGCTGGGGCTGCTGACGCTGGGCGAGGTCGAGCGGGATGCCCCGGCGTCGCGGCTCTGCCGGGTGCTCCGGGCCAAGGCCCACGCCGACGTGATCTCACTCGGTCCGCTGACCGAAGCGGAGGTCTGGCAGCTGATCCGGGAGATGGGGCACGTGACCGGGCCGAACCAGGCCCGGCGATTCGCCGCCCGGCTGTTCCGCATCACCGCGGGCAACCCGTTCTATGTCATCGAGCTGCTCAAGACCATGTTCGCCCAGGGGCTGCTCGCCATGGATGCGCAGACGGGCGAGTGGACGGTCGCGCCCGCCGAGCTCGTCGGCTCGCGCGAGGTGCCGGTCAGCCAGACGGTCCAGGACGTGATCGCGGAGCGGGTGGACCGGCTGCCGGGCGAGCTGCGCGACGCGCTCATCACCATCGCCGTGAGCGGCTCCGGCTGCCGGCCCGACGTTCTGTCCCACGTGCACGGTATCTCCCGGCTCCACGCGGCGGCCATCGGCGACGGCCTCGTGGACCGCCACCTGGTGGTGGAGAGCGGCGGCGCCTACCGCTGCATCCACCCCGTCATCGCCCACCTGGTCCGGGACGGTCTCACCGCCTCGCGCCGGCAGGAGGTGCACCGCTCGCTGGCGCTCGCGCTCGCCCGGGTGCTGCGGCCGGAGGAGCTGCCGGATCGCGCCGGAGAGCTTGCCCGGCATGCCGAGCGGGGCGACGAGCCGGAGCTGGCCTACCGCTACGCGCTGGTGGCGGCCGAGCACGCGGTCGCCCGCTACGCCTACACGGAGGCGCTCGGCTGGCTCGACCTCGCTGCCACGTCCGCTCGCACGCCCGAGCAGGCGCAGGCGGTGGACCGCCTGACCGCCGACGTGGTGGAGTCGGCCGGCTGGAGCGAGGCGCCGCCGGGCTCGACCCCGGTTCCGGTGACGCGGGAAATCGTGAGCGAGGATCTCGATCTGCGGATCCGCGGCTAGACGACCGACTCAGGAACGCGGCCCAGGCCGCGAAGGATGCGACGATGGCGATGCGGCATGCTGCTCGACTGATTCAGGCGGGATCGGCCGTCCTGCTGATGGGGGCCGCCTGTGACGGATTCCGGCTGCCCGCGCCACCGGCGCGAGCCAACAGCACCGTCCCGACGGCCCCGGCGGCGCCGGCCAAGAGCAACCGCGCGCCGAAGCCCACCGCGATTGTCGATCCCGCCCTCGACGCCGAGCGCTTCGGCGCGATCCGGCGGGGGCTCCGGCGTCTCGTGGCGGCGGAGGAAGCCTATTACGCGGAGAACGGGGTCTACACGGAGGACCTGACGCGAATCGGCTTCACGCCCGAGCAGGAGACGGAGATCCGCTTCCTGTGGGTGGCGCGCACGGGCTGGGCGGCGAGCGGCACCCATCCCGGTATGCCGGGGCGAGACTGCGTGATCTACGTGGGCCGCGCTCACGGCGCGCCGACGACGCTCAAGGACGTCCGGTCGGGCCGGGAAGGTGTCCCGGTCTGTGATGCCTCGCCGCGAGAGCGCCGGGCCGCCGCGCCCCCCACCGCCAGTCCCACCGCGGCTCCGCAGCCTGCCGCGCCGCCGGCCGCCCCCGCGGCCGCCGCGGGAGCGGATGCCGACACCGCCAACGCGCTCGACGCGGTCAATCCGTCAGTGCAGATGCGGGTCGATCTCCGGAACCTGGTGCGCTCCCAGGACACCTGGTTCGGCACTCAGGCCACCTACTCCAAGCGCGTCGAGCCCTTCGCGCTGCAGTACCTGTGGCACCGCGGCGTGAAGATCATCATCCTCAGCGCGAACGACCAGTCGTGGTCGGCCCGGGCCACCCATGCCTCGCGGCCGGGCAAGAGCTGCGTCATCTGGATCGGGCCGGTGCCGCTGCGCCCGGCCACGGAGAGCCAGGGCCGCACGAGCGAGGAGCCGGGCACGCCGGTGTGCGACGACTAGGCCCGGCGATCAGCTGTTCGCCGCCGCGCCGCCGTACCGGACCGCGGTCATCTCCGCCAGGATGGCGAGCGCGGTCTCCGCGGGCTGGCGGCCGCCCAACTCCAGACCGATCGGCCCGTGGACCCGAGCGATGTCCGCGTCGCTGAACCCTTCGCTCCGCAGCCAGTCGCGCCGGGTCGCCTGGGTCTTGCGCGAGCCGATCGCGCCGATGTAGCGCGCCGGCGAGCGGAGCGCGAGCTGGAGCGCCGGCTCGTCGAACTTGGGATCGTGCGACAGGATGCAGACGTAGCAGGAGGCGTCGAGGCCGATCTGCGCGAACGCCTCTTCCGGCCACGCGAGGATGCGCTGATCGGCGTCCGGGAAGCGCTCAGGGGTGAGAAAGGCCGGGCGGCCGTCGGCCACGATGGTGCGATAGCCGAGCGCGCGGGCGAGCGGCACCAGGGCCACGGCGATGTGAACGCCGCCGAAGATGACCAGCCGCGGCTGGCGCGGAAACACCTCGAGGAAGACGGTGGCTGGTGCCCCGCCGGCGTCGATCGTGGCCGAGGTGCTGGCCTCGCGGCGGAGCGCCTGCAGCGCGGCCTCCCGCACCCGATCGACGGGCACGCCTTCGAGGCTCCCGTCTACCCGGCCGTCCTCGAAGACCCGGACGCCGCCGCCGGCGCCGGGCCCCTCGATCACGGTCGCGACGACCTCGCCGCCCCCGCCCCGCGCGGCGGCGAGCACCTCCGGCCGCACCCGAGGCTCGACGAACACCTTGATCGTGCCGCCGCATGCGAGTCCCACCTCCCAGGCGCGCTCGTGCGTCACGCCGAAGGTGACGAGCTTCGGCGTGCCCCGGCCGATCGCTTCCCCGATCTCGGTGGCGGTGGCGCCCTCCACACAGCCGCCGGACACGGAGCCCGCCATGATGCCGTCGGCCGTGGCAAGCATGGACGATCCCTCCGGCCGGGGCGCCGAGCCCCAGACGCTGGTCACTACCGCTGGGCCGACGGGGCCCTGGGTGGCGAGGCGGTCGTAGTCGGTCAGCAGGTCGCG
>DASSYY010000086.1:0-6684 GCA_035703025.1 Gemmatimonadales bacterium
CAGCCTGGCGGAGCTCGAGCGGCAGACCGGCCGGCGGGATGTGGCCGCCATTCTGCGCCTGGCGGCCCAGGCGGGTCGGGTGGAAGCGGTCGAACGGGAGCGCTACTACGCCCGCCAGGCGCTGGAGCGGTTCACCGCCACCCTGGCCGACATCGGCCGCGGCAGCCTCATCGGGCCGGCCGAGATCCGGGACCGGTTGGGGATCAGCCGCAAGTTCATGATCCCGCTGCTGGAGTGGGCCGACGCGAAGGGCATCACCGAGCGGGTCGGCGATCAGCGGCGGCTCCGGAACGCTTGACACTCCGGCTTTTCAGAGGAGATCTTCCGCATACTTACCAGCAACCGCCCGTCCTCTACGGAGGTGCCTACCGTTCGACACTTGGTCAGATGAGGAGCGCCCATGGTCCGCTTGGTGTGGCCGGGGTGGTGGCTCGGATTGCTCGTGGGCGTCGGAACCCCGGTGGCTGCGCAGGCGAATGTCGCGCCACCCCGCATCGAGCTGAAGGAGAACTACCCCAATCCGTTCTTTCCGACGACGACGATACCGTTCCTGATTGGCCAGGAAGTCTGCGCAAGAGGCCACCAGCCGGTCGTCAGCCTGAAGATCTACAACGTGCTGGTGCAGGTGGTGGCGATCCCGGTGCTCGCCAATGGGGGCACTCCCCGGATCGGCGCAGAGCGATTGGACAGTCTGCGCCTTCGCTGCGGTGAATACCACGCATTCTGGGACGGCAAGTACCTGGACGGGCGGGGTGAGGCGACACCGGGAGTCTACTACTATCAGCTCACCGTGGATGGCGAGCGCTTCACCCGGAAGATGATCGCCCAGAAGAAAGTGACCAGCCAGCAGTGAGAGGGGCGGCCCGCTGGGCCGTCCCTCTTGCGTTCGGGGGCTTGGTGGCAATGCTGTCAATGTGGCAGAGATTGTCGGTACGGGGGTTGCTCATGGGCAGGCGAAGGCTCGTCCTTGGCTCCGTCATCCCCCTGGCGAGACTCGGGAACTGACGGTCGACAGCCCATTTGGAATGCCGGAATTGAGAACGGAATTGGGCGACCAGGCCCAGCGAACCAGAGGATACCGATGATCCGACCCGATCGTCTGACGATCAAAGCCCAGGAGGCCTTCCGCGACGCCGGGGATCTGGCCCGCCGCCGGGGCAATCCGGTGGTCAACGACGCCCACCTGTTGGCCGCGCTGCTGGCCCAGGCCGAGGGCGTCGTCCAGCCGTTGCTCCAGAAGCTGGGTCTCAACGTCCGCGAGCTCACCGAGTCCGTCGACCGCGAGATCGAGCGCTTCCCCAAGCAGGAGGGCGGGACGGCCGAGCCGTCGTTCAGCCGGGAGGTGCAGCGCATCTTCGACCGCGCCGATGCGGACGCGTCCAAGCTGGGCGACGCCTACGTCTCCACCGAGCACCTGCTCCTCGCGATGGCCGAGGAGAAGGGGACGTCGCTTCGCGCGCTTCTGAGCGGCCGGAGCCTCTCGGCCGACGACCTGCGCAACGCCCTCCAGGAGGTGCGGGGGTCGCATCGCGTCACCGACCAGTCGCCCGAGGAGAAGTTCCAGGCGCTCGAGCGCTACACCAGGAACCTCACCGACCTGGCGCGCAAGGGAAAGCTCGACCCGGTGATCGGCCGGGACGAGGAGGTCCGCCGCGTCATCCAGGTGCTGAGCCGGCGGACCAAGAACAACCCGGTGCTGATCGGCGAACCCGGCGTGGGCAAGACCGCGATCGTCGAAGGCCTCGCCCAGCGCATTGTCAACGGCGACGTGCCCGAATCGCTCCGGAACCGCGAGCTCGTAGCCCTCGACATCGGCCAGCTGCTGGCCGGTGCCAAGTTCCGGGGCGAGTTCGAGGAGCGGCTCAAGTCGGTGGTCAAGGAGCTCACCGAGAGCGAGGGCAGGTACGTCACCTTCATCGACGAGCTCCACACGATCGTCGGCGCAGGCGCGGCCGAGGGCGCGGTGGACGCGAGCAACATGCTCAAGCCGCCGCTCGCCCGGGGCGAGCTCCATGTCATCGGCGCCACGACGCTCGACGAGTATCGGAAGCACGTCGAGAAGGATCCGGCGCTGGAGCGCCGGTTCCAGCCGGTGCTGGTGGGTGAGCCGAGCGTGCCCGA
Source organism: Gemmatimonadales bacterium (assembly GCA_035703025.1). Lineage (GTDB taxonomy): Bacteria > Gemmatimonadota > Gemmatimonadetes > Gemmatimonadales > GWC2-71-9 > CAVVWJ01. The sequence continues at coordinate 2,122 of DASSYY010000086.1, forward strand.
CACGATCGCCATCCTGCGCGGCCTCAAGGAGAAGTACGAGGTCCACCACGGCGTGCGGATCACGGACAACGCGCTGGTGGCCGCCGCGACGCTCTCGGACCGCTACATCGGCGACCGCTTCCTGCCCGACAAGGCCATCGATCTCGTGGATGAGGCCGCCAGCCGCCTGCGGATCGAGATCGACAGCCTGCCGCTCGAGATCGACGAAGTCGAACGGCGCATCGTCCAGCTCCAGATCGAGCGCCAGGCCCTGCTCAAGGAGAAGGACAAGGCCGCGGTGGAGCGGCGCCAGTCGCTCGAGGCCCTGATCGCCGAGCAGCGGGAGCGGGCGGACGCCATGAAGGCGCAGTGGCAGGCCGAAAAGAGCGCCATCGGCGAGATCCAGCGGGTGCGCGCCGAGATCGAGGGCCTCCGCTCCGAGATGGACCAGGCCACGCGGCGCGGCGACCTCCAGCGCGCGGCGGAGCTCCAGTACGGCCGCATTCCCGAGCTCGAGCGCCGGCTGCAGCAGGATGAGAAGCGGCTGCAGGAGGCCACCGCGAAGGCCAAGTACCTGAAGGAGGAGGTCGACGCCGAGGACATCGCCGAGATCGTGTCCAAGTGGACCGGCATTCCGGTGAGCAAGATGCTCGAGGGCGAGCGGGAGCGGCTGCTCAAGCTCGAGGATGAGCTGAGTGAGCGCGTCGTCGGACAGCGGCTGGCCGTCGCGGCGGTGGCCAACGCCGTGCGGCGGAGCCGGGCCGGCCTCGGCGACCCCAATCGCCCGACGGGATCGTTCATCTTCCTCGGCCCCACGGGCGTCGGCAAGACGGAGACGGCGCGGGCGCTGGCCGAATTCCTGTTCGACGACGAGCGGGCCATGATCCGGCTCGACATGTCGGAGTACATGGAAAAGCACTCGGTCGCGCGGCTCATCGGCGCGCCGCCGGGCTACGTCGGCTACGAGGAGGGCGGACAGCTCACCGAGGCGGTACGCCGCCGGCCGTACAGCGTCGTGCTCTTCGACGAGATCGAGAAGGCACACCCGGACGTGTTCAACGTCCTGCTCCAGATCCTGGACGACGGGCGCCTGACCGACAGCCAGGGCCGGCTGGTCGACTTCCGGAATACGGTCATCATCATGACCAGCAACATCGGCAGCCACATCATCGTGGAGAGCGCGCAGGCGGCGCCCGAGCTGGGCGACCGGAAGGACGACCCCGCCTGGACGCGCGTGGAGACGCGGGTGCGGGACGAGCTTCGCAATCATTTCCGCCCCGAGTTCCTCAACCGGGTGGATGACATCATCGTCTTCCGGCCGCTGAGCCGTGCGGACCTGGTGAGCATCGTCGAACTCCAGCTCCGCCACCTCGAGACGATGCTGGCGGCCCGCCACCACGGTCTCGATGTCACGCCCGAGGCCAAGGAGCTCCTGGCCGCGCAGGGGTACGACCCGGTGTACGGAGCCCGGCCGCTCAAGCGGGTGATCCAGCGGGAGCTGCAGAACCCGCTCGCGCTCGAGCTGCTGGAGGGGAAGTTCCACGAGGGCGACACCATCCGGGTGGAGCGCGCGGGGGACCACCTCCGCATGGCGCGCGTGGCGGCGGCCCCCGAGCGCGTCAGTGCGTAGGGGCACACCGTCCCCCAGCGACCTGCAGGGCATGCAGGCGGCCCTCCGGCTGGCCCGGGCGGCCTCCGTGCGGGAAGAGATCCCGGTCGGCGCGGTGATCGTCGCGGAGGGCGAGATCCTGGCCGAAGCCCATAACGAGACGGTCCAGCGCCGCGATCCGACCGCGCACGCGGAACTGCTCGCGATCCAACGCGCGCTGCAGAAGGCCGGCGAGGACCGGCTGCCGTTCGCCACGCTCTACGTCACGCTCGAGCCGTGCGCGCAATGCGCCGGCTCGATCGTGCTCGCCAAGGTGGGCCGGGTCGTGTATGGGACTCAGGACCTCCGGGCCGGGATGGCGGGCTCGGTGTACGATCTGCTCCGCCACCCCCGCCTCAATCACCGCCCGGAGGTCGTCGGCGGCCTGATGGCAGAGGACTGCGCCGAGCTGCTGAAGCGCTTCTTCCAGAGCCGGCGCATGGTGCTGTAGTCCACATCGCGGCGGTAGCGTCGCGGCCGTACGGCATCGAGTGATGCGGAAACCGGGGCCGGCTATCTTGGGTGGATGCCGGCCCTTCGCTCGCCCAAGCCACCCATCGTGCCTCTCCATCGCGCCCTGAGTGAAGTGCGGGCGGCGACCGCCCTCGCTCCGGCGCGGCCGGACTTCGCGGCGGGGCTGCGAGCGGCGATCGCCACGGTGGCGCCTCTCCTGGCCGACCATCTGCTCAGTCTCGGCGGCGGTACCTGGATGAGCCTCGCCGGGTTCAGTGGCGCGCTCGCCGACAAGGGCGGGCCGTACCGGACCCGCGCCGCGACGCTGGCCGCGCTCACCGTCGCCGGCGCGTCGGCCGCCGTCCTCGGCACGCTGGGGGCGATCCACCCCGCACTCGCGGTTCCCCTGAGCTTTCTCGTCGCGGTCGCGTGCAGCCTGGGCCGCGCCTACGGCATCGCGGGCGCGAGCGTCGGCGTGGCCTCACTCAGCATCTACGTCATCGCGCTGGCCTATCCGCCGGAGGCTGGCACCGCTCTGGTGGCCGCCGCGTTCACCCGCGCGGGCTTCGTCCTGGTCGGGAGCGCCTGGGCGATGCTGGTGGCGCTGGTGCTCTGGCCGCTCCGCCCCTTTCGGCCGGTGCGGCTGGCAGTCGCGGCGGCCTATCGGGCGCTGGCCGACTATGCGGATGAGGTCGCGGCGGCGAGCCGCCGGAGCGAGACCGCGCCCAATCCGCCGCGCGTCCGCGCGGCGCTCGAGGTTGCGCACGCGGCGCTCGCGACCGTCCGCCGCGGGCGGCCGGGCGAGTCGGGCCGCGGCGAGCGGCTGGTCGTGCTGGGAGAGACGGCGGATCAGCTCTTCGGCCAGGCGTTCGGTTTGAGCGACATCGTCGAGACCGTCCCGCCGGACGCCCGCGACCCTGCCGCGCAGCGCGTGCTGGCCGACGCGGTGGGGGAATTCGCCGGCGCCATGCGGGCGGTGGCCGACGGCCTCGAGGCCGAGGACGCATCGATCCCGGTGGCCGTCACCTGGCGCGGCGACGCGCTCCGGGCAGTCCTGCCTCCGCCAGCCGCTGGGGGCACCGCTCCGCCCGAGGCGGACGACGCCGGCGTCCACTACCGGCAGGCCGCCGGGCTGCTCGACCGCATGGCGCAGTACGCCGGCGTGGCCGCGGCCACGGTGACCGGCCTGAACCGCGGCACCCCCGTCCCGCCGCTGGAACGTGCGCAGGAGGTGGAAGACCCGGAAGCTGGACCCGGCGTCTTCGCTCCACTCCGGGCAGTCCTGTCGCCGGGCTCCCTGGTGTTCCGGTTCGCGCTCCGGGTCGGGCTCATCACCGCGGTGGCCGTCGCGCTCACCGCTGCGCTGGACCTCAAGCGCGGCTACTGGGTGACCCTCACGGCCGTGCTGATCCTCCAGCCCTACACCGGCGCCACCAGCGTCCGGGCGGTCCAGCGGGTGCTCGGCACCGTGGTGGGCGGCGTGCTCACGGCCGGCCTGGCCGCGTTGTTCCACGATCCCCGAGCCATCTTCGCGCTCGTGTTCGTGTTCGCCATCCTGTCCGTCGCCCTGCTGCCGCTCAACTACGCCGCGTTCTCGGTCTTCCTGACCCCCACATTCGTGCTGCTGGCCGAGGCGAGCACCGGGGACTGGCACCTGGCCGGGGTCCGGATTCTCAATACCGTGCTGGGCGGCGGCCTCGCGCTCGTGGGGAGCCGAGTGCTGTGGCCGAGCCCCGAGTCGGAGCGGCTGCCGGCCTATCTGGGGGCGACCGTCACGGCGCTCCGCGCCTATCTCGCCCGCGTGGTCGAGCGATTCAACGACCGGAGCGAGGAGGCCGGCCGAGCGCTCCGCGAGACGCGGCGGCAGGTCGGGCTCGCCATTCTCAATGCAGACGAGTCGTTTCAGCGGCTGCTCGGCGAGCACCGTGGGCCGCCGGAGGCCCTGGCACCCGTCATGACCCTGCTCACCTACACCCGCCGGTTCACCGCCTCGATCGCTGCTCTCGCCTTGAGCCGCCATTCGGTCGAGGCCATCCCCGCCGATGCGCTTGCGCCGTTCCTCCGGTCCGTGGACGCGGCGCTGGCGGACGTGGCCGCGGCGCTGGCCGAAGACAGGATGCCGGCGCCGCTCGGGGACATGCCGGAGCCTCCGCCGGGGCTTTCGCCGCTCGTTCGCGGACGGCTGACCCGGCTGGCCCGCCAGCTCAAGACGCTGCACGATGCCGCGGAGCGTCGAGCGGAGGGGTAGAAAACCCGATCGGCCCGATGTAGACTTCCGGCCCGAATTCGCCGATCGGGGTTGGGACAGGTGTCCGAGTGGCTGAAGGAGCCGGTCTCGAAAACCGGTAAACCGGCAACGGTTTCGAGGGTTCGAATCCCTCCCTGTCCGTTCCTCCGTCCAGTACCCGCACCACCCGCGCCACTCCCAGATAAGCCCACCGACCTGTCTTGGGACGGCTCGCAGCGGTATCGTTCTGCGAGTC
>DASSYY010000141.1:0-8582 GCA_035703025.1 Gemmatimonadales bacterium
TAGCCGGGGCGAGGGGTTGATGGAAGGCAGGCGGTCAGGCGGTCGGGCGGTCGGGCGGTCGGGCTAACGTCAGTCAGTGGAACGCCAGCTCGACAGCGACCACCGTCCACCGACCAACGAGCCACCTGAGCGCTGAGCGCTGGCCGCTGACCGCCTGACCGCCTGACCGCCTGCCAGCCCGACCGCCTGACCGCCCGACCGCCTGACCGCCTGCCCGCCTGATTGACAGCCCCCTCAGGCGCAAGTATTGTACCCCCAACTACTTCCGCTTCCTGCGAGGCTCGCGTGCCCCTGTCGCCCATCGAAGTCCTCCGCAAGGTTCCGCTCTTCTCCGGGCTGGGGGAGAACGATCTGACCGCTTTCGCCGAGCTGACGCGCGAGCGCAGCTACCCGAAGGGCAGCGTCATCGTGTTCGAGGACGATCCCGGAGACGCCCTCTATCTGGTTGCCGCCGGCCAGGTGAAGGTGGTGATCATCGCCGAGGATGGGCGCGAGGTGATTCTCTCCGTGCTGGGCGAGGGCAGCTTCTTCGGCGAGATGGCCGTCATCGACGACGAGCCGCGCTCCGCCCACGTCATCGCCATGGAGGACTCCAGCCTGCTCGTCCTGCGGCGCGAGGACTTCTACGCCCGGCTCCGCAGCTCGCCCGAAGTGGCCATCTCGCTGCTGCGCGAGATCTCCCGCCGCCTCCGCCGCGCCGACGAGAAGATCGGCAGCCTGGTGCTGCTGGACGTCAACGGTCGCGTGGCGCACCTGCTCCTCCGCATGGCGGACGACGAAGGCGGTGATCGCATTACCCGCAAGCTCACCCACCACACGATCGCCCAGATGATCGGCTCGAGCCGCGAGACGGTCTCGCGGACCATGCGCAACCTGGTGGAGCGCGGCATCATCCAGGTGACGCGGAAGGAGATCACCCTCCGCGACCGCCGCTCGCTCATGCTGGCCGCCCGGCGGGCGTGAACGCAGTCACGGCCCCGGTGTGACTGCGGACGCCGACCGCCGAGCACGCCCCAGGCCACCTTGTACGATGCATCCACTTTCACGAGGCCGGCCGGCGTGCCCTACCAGCTGACCTTCTGGGGCACCCGAGGCTCGATTCCGACGCCCGGCCCGCAGACCATCCGGTACGGCGGCAACACCGCCTGCATCAGCCTGAGCGCCACCGACGGCCGCCTCACCATCCTCGATGCCGGCAGCGGCCTTCGAACGCTCGGCACCTCGCTCATGAGCCGCCGGGGGCACCTGAGCGCCGACATCCTGCTGTCGCACACCCACTGGGATCACATCCAGGGACTGCCCTTCTTCAAGCCGCTCAGTGCCAGCGGCAACCGGTTCTGCGTGTTCGGCGCCGCGCAGGAGGGCGTACCGCTGGAGCACATCCTCCGACGACAGATGGACCCCATGGTGTTTCCGGTCCCGCTCGAGGCGCTGGCGGCACGCATCGAGGTCCAGGACATCGTCGAGGGCGACGTTCCCCTGCGGGACTTCCAGGTCCGCGCGTTCAGGCTCCGTCACCCGGGGACAACCTTCGGCTATCGCCTGTCCCCTACGGATGGCGGCCGGGAAATCGCCTATCTCACCGATAACGAGCTCGGAGCGGGTGGCACGTATCCTGTATCTGACGACTGGCGGGCCCGCCTGGTGCAGTTTCTGGCGGGTGCCGATACCCTGATCCACGACGCGATGTATTCGGACCAGTTCATTCAGTACCGGGCAGGCTGGGGCCACTCGACCCCGCGCCAGGCGGTCGAGCTGGCGGCCGAAGCGCGATGCGCGCGCCTGATCCTGTTCCACCACGAGCCGGAGCACGACGACGACATGGTCGACGCGCTTCTCGCCGATGCGCAGCAGCACGCGCGCCGGATCGCTCCGGGGCTCGTCGTCGAGGCGGCGCAGGAAGGCGGCGGGTTCGCCCTGTGAAAGGAGCGGCCATGTACGGGTCCAGGCGGGGAACGATGCTGGTGGCGCTGCTGGCGTTGGCCGGACCGCTTCACGCGCAGGGCGGCCAGGCGACTGTCGCCGTGCTGCCGTTCGAGAACACCGGATCGTACGGACAGGACAAGGAGAACTTCGACGCGCTCGAGGTGGGCCTGCCGGCCGTGCTGTCGTCGACCCTCGCGGCGCACCCGGGTGTGCGGGTGATCGACCGCGCGGGGGTCCGCGCCGCGGTGGAGCGGAGCCAGGTCGGTGCCGCGCGCCGGATCGACGCTGCGTCCGCCACCGAGGTCGCCAAGGCGGCAGGGGCACGCTACGCCGTGACCGGAAGCTTCGCGGATTTCTACGGCAAGTTTCGCATCAACGCCCGGGTCGTCGATGCTCAGACCGGCGAGATTCTCAAGGTGGTCTCGAACGAAGACCCGAAACTGCAGGACCGCGCCCAGCTGGCGGCCATTCTCCAGCTCGCCGGCGAGCGCATCGTCCAGGCGCTCGGTCTCCCGCCCTATCCGGCCGACGTGGCCGCGCGGCGCCGGGCCGTCCCGACCCAGGCCCTCACCGACTACAGCCGCGGGCTGATGTTCGAGGCGCGCGGCGACCGCGCCAAGGCGGCCGAGGCCTTTCAGCGCGCACTGGGCGCCTACCCCGACTATCCGGAAGCCCGGGACGGCCTGCAGCGCGTCACGGGCGCATCGCCGGCGCCTCGGGCTGCCAGCGGTGCCGCCCGGCGAGGCGCCGCAGCGCGACCGCGATGCCGACTTGCGCCGGCAGAGCCAGCGCGATGATCGGCCCGTTCACCTGGTCCATCATCGGCAGCAGCTTGAGCCCGAGACCGAGCAGCGAGAGTCCCGCCACCGCGGTCGCCGCGCCCGCCGCGAGCCGCACCCTGCGACCTCGCCTGCCCCACCCCACGACACCGGGCAAGACCAGGAGCGCCAGCGGATTCATCTGCAGCAGGTTCTCGTTGCATCCGGCCATCACGTGATCCGTTAGCCCCCACAGTCCCGCCATCACGACGCCCACCAGCCCGGCCACCAGCGTCCATCCTCCCGCGAGCACCACGAAGCCGAGCCTGGCGGCGAGGCTCTCGCGCGCCTTCCGCGCCAGGACCCACGCGCCGGCACCGATCGCGGCGCCTGCCAGGAGATACCAGCGCAGCCAGTTCGGCGGGGTGTCCGGCGGCGGCGCGGCCGTGGACTCGAAGATCGTGCGCTCGGACCGGACCAGGGGCAGCCGCCCGCCGTTGGGGCCCGGCACCGTCACCAGCCGCACGTGCTCCCGGAGCTTGAGCGGGAGGAACATCTCGTCCCAGGCCAGGATCGGCCGATCCACCTTCTCTCCGAGGGCCAGGAGCAACCCCGTGAAGATCGGCGGGTCGTTGGCCGTCAGGCGCTGCGTGTGGAAACGGTAGGTGGCGCCGGTGGGTACGCTCTCGGTCTGGGCCCGCAGCGCGCCGCCGACGGCGCGATCGATGGCGTCGCGCACTCGGGTGGAGCAGTTGTCGCGATAGTAGTCGTAGTGATAGAAGCGGTGCTCCGGCTCCGCGTTCCACTCCAGAAAGGTCTCGAGCTCCTGCTTGGCGGCCGGCGTGAGCTCCAGCTCCTGGATCCAGACCGATCGGTTGTCCCGCTCGTACTGGGCCACGTAGCGATCGGCGGGAAAGCCCGCCATCCAGTACCACATCTGTCCGCGCACGAACCGGAGAATGAAGTTCTCCTGCCGGAAGTCGAACAGGCCGTAGTTGTACGCCTCGTCGGTGCCCTGCACCGGGTCGTGGATCCAGATCGCGTTGTGCCCGAACCGCTCCCAGACCTGGGCGCCGGGCCCGAAGGTCATGAGGTAGACGGTGAGCTCGGACGGCGAAGGGGATGGGGCGGTGGGGGACGGCTGCTGGGCGGACAGCGCGCTAGGTCGCGAGGCGCCGGCCGGCGCGAGCAGCGCCAGGAGGAGCACCAGGAGCAGCGAGCCAGCGCGACCCCGCGCGGGCATCACAGCGTCACGTCCCGGCCGTCCTCCGCCGACTTGTACACGGCGTCCAGGATCCGGTGGAGTACCAGGTGCTCCTGCAGCGACGCCACCTTGGCCTCTCCGGCGACGGCGGCCTCGAAGTGGGCCCACTCGGCGCGGTAGGACGCGGTAAAGGCGTTCTCCCGGCTGCCCGACGACGTCGGCGAGACGTCGACGGCCATCCCGTGCAGCTCCTTCCAGACGGTGAGGGGGTTGATGGCAGCGGTCCCCTTGCTGCCGCGGAGGCCGACGCCGAAGCGCTCCCCTTCCCCGAGATGATGCCAGGTCACGTCCACGAAGAGCGACATGCCGTTCTCGCAGACGACGAACGCACTGCCGCTCTGCTCGACCGCGCGCTCGCGTCCGACACTGTCGAGACAGGCGCTTACCCGGACCGGGGCCGGCATGCCGCCGAGCCAGAGGCCGAGGTCGAGAATCGAGACACCGAGGTCCAGCATGGCCCCGCCCCCGGACTGGTCACGGCGCTGGCGCCAGCCGAGCTGGTTCCGGCTCGGCCGGAACACGTGCCAGCTGCCGCGCACGCTCTCGATGCGGCCGAGTTCGCCGCTCTGGACGAAACTGCGCACGATCTGCACGTCGGGACGGTAGCGGTGATTCATGCCCACCATGACGACCCGGTCACGCTTCTCCGCGGCCCGGAGGATCCGCTGGGCGCTCGCTGCGGTCATGGTCAGCGGCTTCTCGACCAGTACGTGCAGGTTGGCCGAGAGTGCCGCGAGCAGGTGCGATTCGTGGAGGTGATTGGGAGAGCAGATCACCACCGCGTCGAGGCCGTCCACCCGGAGCAGGTCCTCGATGTCGTCGACCGCATCCTTGACGCCGAACCGGTCGGCGAGAGCGCGAGCCTTGGGCAGGTCGCTATCGCAGATCGCCAGCACCTCGATGGATTTGAGCTTCTTGAGCACGGGAAGGTGGGCGACCTGGGTGATGGCCCCCCCGCCGATGATCCCGACCCGCAGCCGATCGCTGGTGGCCCGACTGGCGCTCATGCCGCTTCCTCCCTCAGTAGAGACGCTCGAGCGTCGCGCCGGGGTAATAGGCGGCGAGGATCCGCTCGTAGTCCTGGCCGGCGCGGGAACGTCCGACGGCGCCCCACTGGCAGAAGCCGACGCCGTGTCCCGCCCCCGCCCCGTCGGCCGCCAGACGGGTCACCCGGCGGCCGGCACCGGACACGGTCAAGGTGAAGGTGCTGCTGCGCAGCAGCTCGCCGGAGACCGGCCGGAGCACCTGCCGCACGCTGGGGCCATCCACCTGCACGTCGCCGCGGCGGAGCCCGACCGTCAACTGCCCCACGCGTCCGGACGGCGTGCGATAGCTGACCCGCACGTCCCGCACTTCGCTCACGTCGGCCGCAGTGGTGCCGGCACCGGCCGCCGCCGCCACGGGCGGGAGCGTCCGCTCGAGCGTCGCGCGGAGCGCCTCACCCGTCCACTCCTCGTGCCACCGGAACCGAGGCGAGATGCTGCAGTAGGCGATGCCGTCGTCCGCCACATCCGCGACCGACCGGAGATAGGGCCGATCGGCTGCCCGGAAGACCTCGGTCCCGTCCGCGGTCCGGCCGCCGCAGGTGGAGTAGAAGAAGGCGTCGATCGGCACACCGCCATAGGTGAGAATCCGGCCCCGTGTGGCGTCCACCGCCGCGCGCCCTTCGGGCGTCTCCGATGCGGCGCCGCCGTACACCTGGTCGGCCACCGTTGCGTAGAGATCGAATCCCTGCGCCTGCCAGCGGCGCAGGTTCCGAAGCGCGTACGTGCGAGAGACCACGGCCTGCGCGCGGAGGGCCTCCTGCTCGGCGAGATTTCGCCGCCCCATCTCGGCCGACACGACGCCCGCGAGATACGCCTCCATCGGGACGCGGTCGACGACGGTCACCCCGATCCTATCCCGGAGCGCCGTGATGACCCCCCGGAACGGCCGCCCGTTCACCTGGACCAGCGCGTCGGGATCAGGAGAGCCGATCTCCAGGGCCTCCGAGGGCGTCGACCCGGCGCCTCCGGGGGACAGGACCACGAGGCCGGTGCCGCCCACGGTCACCCGCCACACCTCGCCGGCCGGGATTTCCGCCAGCCGGGCACCGGACGGATCGCTGACGCTGAGCCCCGCCGTCCCGGCGATGGTGGCCACCGGGGCGCCGACCACCAGGCCGAGACGGACCTGGGGCTCCGCCGGGCCTTCCTCCGGCGTGGACGGCCCGGGCACCGGCACCGGCGCCGAGGGCGGCGTCTCTACCGGGGTGCAGCTCGCCATCGCCACGGCGGCGGCCGCCGCCGCCGTCAGGAGCCCCCCACTCCACCGCACGAGCCGCTGACCGAGCGGGCCGCGCTCACCCGCGGTAGTTGCCAAACTTGAGCTCGATGCCGAAGTCCTGGCCCCGAAGCATCGCGATGATGGATTGGAGCTCGTCGCGAGACGGGCTGGTCACCCGGATCTCGTCGCCCTGGATGGCGGCCTGGGTCTTCTTGAACCCGCCGTCCTTGACCGCCTTGATGATCTTCTTCGCGACATCCTGGGCGATCCCCTGCGTGAGCTTGACCGTGCGCCGGACCGACTGCCCGGTGGACGGCACCAGCTCGCCGAGGTCGAGGTTCTTGACCGGCACGCCCCGCTTGATCATGCGAGTCTGGAGGACGTCGACCAGCGCATCCATCCGGAACTCGTCGTCCGCCGCCAACCGGATTTCGGCCTTGTCGCGGTCGAACTCGATGGTGCAGTGGGTGCCCTTGAAATCGTACCGCTGGGCGATCTCTTTCAGGGCCTGATTGACGGCGTTGTCGACCTCCTGGAGGTCGGCGCCGGTGGAGATGTCGAACGAGGGATTGCTGGCCATGAGCAAAGGATTACCCCGCCTCACGAGCTTGACAACCCTCCATGCGGCGGCTAGTCTCACCGTCACGGCGGTGCTTTACAGGCCACTTGCTCCCGCCGGTCCACCGCAGGCGCGACTGGACAAACCAACGAGCTAAAGCGCCGGAAGCACGCCCTCCGAGCGCCCCAGGCCGGAGGGCATCGTGTTTCCGCCCTCCCGAACCCGATCCGGACGCATCCACGTGAACGCTGGCCGGCCCATGTGCTGTCGAATGATGCCCTGTCGCCCCCTCTCGGGGTGGACGGCCTCCTTGGCACATGCGCGTGGTAGCGGCGGAGCGTAACACCCGCCACCCGGCACCCGAGGCCCGGACCACTCCACGGAGCGGTCCGGGCCTTTCGTCTTCCCACACTCGAGGAGCGCAGCATGACGTACCATCCCGACACGCTGGCGGTACACGCGGGGCAAGCGCCGGATCCGGCCACCAACGCGCGCGCCGTGCCGATCTACGCGACGACCAGCTACGTGTTCAACGACACCCAGCACGCCGCCGACCTGTTCGGGCTCCGAGTGTTCGGCAACATCTACACCCGGATCATGAATCCGACGAGCGACGTGTTCGAGAAGCGGATCGCCGAGCTCGAGGGCGGCATCGCGGCGCTCGCCGTCGCGAGCGGCCAGGCCGCCGAGACGCTGACCGTGCTCAACCTGGCTCGGGCGGGTGACAACCTGGTCTCGTCGCAGACCCTGTACGGCGGCACGTACAACTTGTTCGAGTACACGCTGCCCAAGTGGGGCATCACGACCCGCTTCGTGGACATCCACAACCTCGACCAGGTTCGCGCGGCCATCGATGCGGGCACGCGGCTGCTCTACGTCGAGACCATCGGCAATCCCCGGCTCGACGTGCCGGACTTCGAGGCGCTCGCGGCGATCGCGCACGAGGCCGGCATCCCGCTGGTAGTGGACAACACCTTCGGTGCCGCGACGCTGAGCCGCCCGATCGAGCACGGCGCCGACATCGTGGTGCATTCGGCCACCAAGTGGATCGGCGGCCACGGAACGGCGATCGGCGGGGTGGTCATCGATGCCGGCAAGTTCGACTGGGCCAGCGAGAAGGCGAAGGCGCGCTTTCCCGAGTTCAGCGCCCCCGATCCGAGCTACCACGGCCTGGTGTACACCGAGGCCTTCGGGCCGGCCGCGTTCATCATCAAGATGCGTGTCCAGCTGCTGCGCGACCTGGGTCCGGCCCTCTCGCCCTTCAACTCGTTCCTGTTCCTCCAGGGCCTGGAGACGCTGCCCCTCCGCATCCAGCGGCACTCGTCGAACGCCCTGGCCGTGGCGCAGTGGCTCGCCCAGGATTCGCGGGTCGAGTGGGTCTCCTATCCCGGTCTCGAGAGCCACCCCGAGCACGGCAACGCCGCTCGCTACCTGACCGGCGGCTTCGGCGGCGTGCTGACCTTCGGCGTCAAGGGCGGCACAGCCGCCGCGAAGGGGCTCATCGATCGGGTGAAGCTGTTCTCGCTGCTCGCCAACGTGGGTGATGCCAAGTCGCTGATCATTCATCCGGCCTCGACGACGCACGAGCAGCTCACGCCGGAGCAGCAGCGCGCGACCGGCACGACGCCCGAGCTGGTGCGGCTGTCGCTCGGCCTCGAGGACGTCCGCGACCTCATCGCCGACCTCGATCAGGCGCTGGGCGAGCCCGCCGCGGCGGCCAGCACTTCCCGGAAGGAGGCCGCGGGAGCCTCGCGGTGAACCTGCCGCGTGCTCTGGAGTGCGCGCCGGCCGGTGACTGTACTCGCATGGC
>DASSYY010000173.1:0-9771 GCA_035703025.1 Gemmatimonadales bacterium
CGTGATCGGTCCGCTGCCGCCGTACTTGACCGCGTTGTCGAGCAGATTGATCACGATCTGGTGCAGCGCCGCCGCGTCGACCGCGGCGAACAGGCTGTCGTCGAGCTCGGTGCGGAGGCGCACGGCCGCCGAGCCGGCGAGCGCGGCGAAGCGCTCCGCGATCTCGCGGAGCAGCGGCGCCAGCGGCATCAGGGCGGGCGTGACCCGCACCATCTGCCGCTCGGCGCGCGAGAGGTGCAGCACGTTCTCGACCAGGTGGGTGAGGCGTCGCGCCTCCTGCACGATGATCGCCAGGGCCTGCCGCCGCTCGTCCTCGCCGGCGGCGCGGCCCAGCTCCAGCGTCTCGCCGAAGAGCAGGATCTGGGTCAGCGGAGTGCGCAGCTCGTGCGACACGCTGGAGGTGAAGTCGTTCCGGAGCCGCACGAGCTCGTGCTCGCGGCGGAGCTGCCGCGCGGCGATCGCAGTGAGCCCCGCGGTGAGCACGAGCAGGCCAAGCAGCAGCGGCAGCCGCGTGGCGGGGCGCGCCACGATCAGCTGGCCCGCGACGTCGGCAGGCAGCGAGGCGCGCACGGCGATGGAACCGGGATTCGATGCGGGGTCGCCCGCGTAGGCGCCCCCTGGCGGGCCCGACCGGAACAGGGGGCGGCCGGCGGGATCGAGGACCGCGAGGCTCACGAGCCGCGCGTTGGGCAGTCCGCCGGCCACCTGCGCCGGCAGCAGCGCATGCCGCGCCACGATGGCCGCGAAGAGCGGCGCGAAGGCGGACCGGCAGGTCGCCACGCCGTACACTGCGAGCGGCGCCTCGTGCGCGGCGTAGCCGTTGTAGCGGACGGTCTTGACCGCGTAGACCGCCACGGTGCCCGCGGCAGCGCCGTCCGGTCCCCACACGATGCCCGAGCGACTCGGGCCGAGCGGCTCGTTGCCGGCGGCTGCCACAATCGTATCTCGCAGCCAGGCGCGCAGTGCGGGCGATGGAGCCCCACCACGGGTGGCGAGCGCTCCGGTCCGGAGATCGAGCGAAAAGGTGAAATGGGAATCGGCAGCCGCCGGCTGGCACGGCAGCAGGGAATCGCCGGCCGGCCCCAGCGCCGCGGCCGAGGGCAGCGAATCATAGGGCGACGCGGCGGGGTTTCCGGCGACCGGCCCGAGCGCGGCGGAGGCGGCGCGCTGGAGCGTCACGTCGAAGGCGGAGAGAAACTCCCACGCCGCCACCGTGGCGTAGTCGCGGAGCGCACGCTCGGCCGTCACCCGGTGGGAGCGGGTGGCGCGGAGCGCCTCGACCGCGAGCAGCGCGGCGAGCGCCAGCGTGAGGCCCAGCAGCAGGATCAGGAATCGCGACGCAGACTTCACTCACCCGCCGATCGGTACCGCCGTCTCCGCGAGTCCGTCCCGCTCCAGCCTTCGCGCCCGGGCTCGCTGCCGGCTGTAGAGAAAATAGACCGCGAATCCCAGCGCCATCCAGATGACCAGACGCTCCCAGGTGGAACGCGGCAGGCTCAGCATCTGCGCCAGGCAGGTGAGCCCCCCCAGGACCGGCACCCAGGGCACGCCGGGCACCCGGAACGGGCGGTGGACCTCGGGCGCCGTGCGACGGAGGATGAGCACCCCCACGCAGACCAGCAGGAACGCCAGCAGCGAGCCGATGCTCACGAGCTGGCCGAGCACGCCGATCGGCAGCAGCCCGGCGGCGATGGACACGACCACCCCGGTGATGGTCGTGCTCAGCCACGGCGTCCGGAACCGCGGGTGCACCCGGCCGAAGAGATCGGGCAGGAGCCCGTCCCGGCTCATCGAGTAGAAGATCCGGGTCTGGCCGAGCAGCTGGACCAGCATGGTGCTGAAGAGCCCGAACAGGGCGCTGACCTTGACCACCGGGCTGAACCAGGTGAGCCCGGTGGCGTCGATGCCGACGGCGATCGGATCGGCCACGTTGAGCCGCTGGTACGGCACGATCCCGAGCAGCACCACCGCCACCGCGATGTAGAGAACGGTGCACACGGCGAGCGACGCGAGGATTCCGATGGGCATGTCACGCTGCGGATTCTTCGCCTCCTGCGCGGCGGTCGAGACCGCGTCGAAGCCGACGTACGCGAAGAACATCACCGCCGCCCCGCGGAGCACGCCGCTCCACCCGAAGTGGCCGAACTCGCCGGTGTTGGGCGGCACGAACGGGACCAGGTGCTCCCGGCGCACGTAGGCCGCGCCCAGCGCCACGAACAGGATGAGCACTCCGGTCTTGAGCACCACGAGCGCCGTGTTGGTGTTGGCGCTCTGGCGGATCCCCACCACCAGCAGTCCGGTGACGAGCAGCACGATCCCCGCCGCAGGCAGGTTGAAGACACCGGCCACCATCCGCCCGTCGGCCAGAACCGCCGTGGCGCCGCGGGCGGCGGTGAGGGCGGGCGGGAGCGCCAGGCCGAGGTCGCGCAGAAAGCTCACGAAATAGCCCGACCAGCCGACCGCCACCGTGGCGCCGCTCAGCGCGTACTCGAGGATCAAGTCCCACCCGATGATCCAGGCCACCAGCTCGCCGGACGAGGCGTAGGCGTAGGTGTACGCGCTGCCCGCGACCGGGATCATCGACGCCAGCTCGGCATAACACAGTCCGGCGAGGGCGCAGGCAACGGCGGCGATGATCATCGAAAGGACGAGCGCGGGACCCGCGTTCTGGGATGCCGCGGTGCCGGTCAGCACGAAGATGCCGGTGCCGATGACCGAGCCGATCCCCAGCGCGGTGAGGTTGAGCGGACCGAGGACGCGCCGGAGCGTCGGACGCTCGGCCTCGGCCTGGAGCTCGGCGATGCTGCGAGTGGTTGAGAGAGCCATGCTCATAGATACGGCGCGGCCACGCGGCGCATCCATAGGCGGAATGACAGAATCTCGTCAGAGCCCCAGACGCTCGCGCTCGGTCCTCCATGCTTGACAACCGCCGTTCGAGCGCGATACTCGCGAGTCCCCGCCGGTCCGCGAGGTTCCGATGCTCCTCCGGCTGTAGCCCCGATGCCCGAACCCACGATCAGGCCGGCGACCCCGGCCGACGCGCCGGTGCTCGCCCAGCTTCGATGGGAGCTTCGGACCGCGCTCGCGCCGGAGATCGATCCCGAAGGCGGCTTCCGCGAGCGGTGCGCGGCGTGGATGGCGGATCGCCTGACGAGCTCGAACGCCTGGCTCAGCTGGCTGGCCGAGGACGCGGCGGACGCGCCGCTGGGCACGGTGTGGGTGCAGCTGGTGGAGAAGCTCCCGAACCCGGTACACGAGCCGGACCTGCACGCCTACCTGACCGGCTTCTACGTGCGGCCTGCGGGCCGGAACCTGGGCCTGGGCTCGGCGCTGTTGGACGCGGCGCTGGCCGCCTGCACCCGGCGGGGCATCGACACGGTGTTCCTCTGGCCGACCCCGCGCAGCCGGCCCCTGTACGCCCGCTACGGCTTCGTGGAGCGGGCGGGGATCCTGGAGCGGCGGCTCTGGTCGAAGCCCTGACCCGCATTAAGATTCGAAACAGCGCCGTTCCTTCGGTCCCCGCCCCGGAGTCGCCATGACGTCCTCTCCCGCCTTTCGCGTTCCCCGGTTGGTCGGCCGCACCGCCGTCGCCGCCGGCCTCCTCCTGCTGGCCGCCTGCGCGTCGGTGACCCCGATCGGCGAGCTGCTCCAGAATTCGTCGAAGTACAACGGCAAGGAAGTGCGCATCAAAGGCGAGGTGAAGGAATCGGCCGGACTGCTCGGGAAGGGCGCCTATCAGGTGAAGGACGACACCGGCACGCTCACGGTCATCAGCGAGACGTCCGCGCCGCCGCCGACCGGATCGACCATCGGCGTGAAGGGCGTGTTCCAGGCGCTGCTCACCTTCGGCTCGAAGAGCCTGGCGGTGTTGAAGGAGAAGAGCCGGTTCCAGTGAGGGCGTGCGGAACCATGCTCTGACGCACGGGCCCGGATCAGGTTCGAGACTTGCCCGCCCGCCGGATCTGCAGCTCACGCACTGCGGCCCCGGCGTCGGTGAGCTGGAGGAGCCGCTCACCTTCCGCCCCCACCGCCGCGGTTTCGGCCGCCGTGAGCCGGGCGAACGGTGCCACCACCAGCACGGCACGTCCGCCCTTCCGCCGAACCTTCCACGTTCCCCGCGCGAACCCGCCTACCAGCACGGTCCCGACGATCTCCCGGCCATCCAGCGTGATCCGCCCGCGGTGCGCGTCAGCCACCACGCGCGAGCGATCGGCATGGGAGACGAGCAGGTTGTCGTACTCGGGGAGAAAGCGGGCCGGCGCCGGGGTCCCGGGATCGGGCCGGGGGGCGTCCGGCAGGTCGAACAGCTCGGTGCCGCGCTCGTCCCGGAAGCGGCGGAGCCTGGGCCGGAGCCGTTCGACCACGGGACCCAGCCGGGTGAGCCCCGACCACTCCTGGACGTCCATCACGCTCGCGGGTCCGAACGCGGCCAGGTACCGCCGCACCATGGAGGCCAGGGAGGCCCGCCGGGCGAGGGGCCGGCCGAGCCAGGCCTCGGCCGTCGTGAGGGTCGGCAGCCCGCCGGCGCCCCACAGGCCGCGCGGCGGCACCTGCACCAAGGGCAGCAGATTGCGGACCCCGTATGCCAGCGATGCCGCATCCCGGTCGGGCCAGCGCACTCGCAGCAGTGCGCGCAACTCGCCCATGGTGCGCGCCCGTCCCTCCACCAGCTCCCGCCCGTAGGCCGCGAGCGCCGTCAAGTCCACGCCGGCGAGGCCGCGGGCATAGGTCGAATTGACCCGGAGATCGCGGTCGAAGATCGGCTGCATCAGCGGCCGGAGCATGAGGGCGTCCCGCGCGCTCACGAGATGCACGGTCCCGCGCATGAGCGCGATCCGGACCGCGCGACGGGCCACGATCAGCCGCGCGAGGTCGGCCGGCTCGAAGTCGCGCAGCCGCGCCCACAATCCCACGTATGGCGCGGCCGGCGCCTGGGCCTGCAGGCCGGCGAGGCGCTCGATGGCTTCGAGCGGCGGCAGGTCGGAGCGATCGAGGAGCATCTGCCGGGCCAGGAGCGCGCGGTTGAGCGCGCGCGGGCCCATCACGTCGCCGGCGGGGCGCGCCGCGGGTTTCTTGCTCGGCCTTCGCGAACGAAGTACCATCCTCGCCATGACATCCCCCGTCGAGGTCCCGTCCGGCATCATCCGCGTGGCGCCGTTCACCGCGTTCATGCAACGGTTCGAGGACCTGCTCGCCAGCTCGAGCCGGTTGGCGCTCTATTTCATCCATTCGCGCCGCTGGCGCGAGAACCACGACGCGGCCATCAAGACCTTCCTGGCGCGCGAGGGCACGACGCTCGAGGTCTTCCTGCCCGACCTCGAAAACCATGAGCTGATGTACTCGCTCGGCAAGCACTTCGACGATGGGCCGCAGATTCCCGGGCTGATCACCGACGCCTACCGCTACTTTGCCCGGCTGGCGCGGGACTACGGGAAGCCGGCGGAGATCTGGCTGTTCGGCCGCTACCCCACGTTCTCATTTTACCGCTTCGACGACCGCGCGATCCTGGCGCTCTACTCCAACACGGCCGCCAAGAAGGATCTGCCGGCGTTCGAGGTCACGACGGATGCCTCGCTGGGCCGGTTTCTCGACTCGGACATCGAGGACCTGAAGCAGGAGTGCCGGCAGCGCACCCCGGACGACCTGGAGATCGTGATCGACAACGCGCTGCACGGATAACACCTTTCACGCCCCGACCGCGACCGACCGTGCCCGCTTCCCTGCCGCTGACCGCCCTTCACGGCCGATACCGCATCGACCGGGAGCTGGGGCACGGCGGCATGGCGACAGTCTTTCTCGCGCACGACCTGAAGCACGACCGGCCGGTGGCGCTCAAGCTCATGCGTCCCGAAGCGGCCGCCGGCCTCGGGGCCGACCGGTTCCGCCGTGAGATCGCGACCGCGGCCCGCCTGCAGCACCCGCACATCTGCTCGGTGATCGACTCCGGCGAGGCGGACGGACGGCTCTGGTTCACGATGCCGTACGTCCGCGGCGAGTCCCTGCGCGACCGGCTCAGGCGCCTGGGCCGCCTGTCGGTGCCGGAGGCGCTCCGGATCACCCGCGAGGTGGCGCAGGCGCTGGGGTACGCCCACCGCGAGGGGGTGATTCACCGCGACGTGAAGCCGGAGAACATCCTGCTCACCGAAGACGGGGTCACGCTGCTCGCGGACTTCGGGATCGCCCGGCCGGTCACCCCGATCACCGGCGAGCACCTCACCGAGGCGGGCCACGGCCTTGGCACGCCGATGTACATGTCGCCCGAGCAGGCCATGGCCGAGCCGGCCGATCACCGCGCCGACCAGTACGCCCTGGCCGCGACCTGCTACGAGATGCTCGCGGGGCGGCCTCCGCATCTGGGGCCGACGGCCCATGCGGTCATCGCGCTCCGGTTCAGCACTCCGCCGGCGGGAATCCGCGCCCTGCGCCCGGGCACACCCGAGGCGGTCGAGCTCGCACTCCGGCGCGCCCTCTCCATCCGGCGGAGCGAGCGGTTCGAGTCGATCGCCGCCTTCGCCGCCGCGCTGACCGACGCGTCCGCGACCAGACCGGCCGGACGGGGCACCCGGCCGCGCCGGCGCGTGCCGCGCGCCGCCTGGATCGCCCTGGCCACGCTCTCCACCATCCTGGCCTCGGCGCTCGCCATTCGGCGTGGGGGGACGGCGCCGGACGCCCCCGTCGCGATCGCCGAGCCCACCCGGCTCGCCGTGCTCCCGTTCGAGAACCTGGGCGACAGCGCCGACGCGTTCCTGACCGAGGGCATGGCCGACGAAGTCCGCGCCAAGCTGGCCGGCCTGCCCGGCCTCGAGGTCATCGCCCGCGGCAGCTCGAACCAGTACCGCGCCACCGGCCAGACGCCCGCGCAGATCGCCGACGAGCTGGGAGTGCGCTACCTCCTGACCGGCACCGTCCGCTGGGAGAAGGGTCTACGTCGGAGCCGGGTCCGCGTGAGCCCCGAGCTGATCGAGGCCCGCACCGGCGTGACCCGCTGGACCCATCCGTTCAATGCCGCGTTCACCGATGTCTTCGGCGTCCAGGCCGATATCGCGGGCCGCGTGGCCGAGGCGCTCCACCTAGCGCTCACCGACTCGACGCGAGCCCGGCTCGCGGCCAGCCCCACCACCAGCCTCGAGGCCTACGCCCGCTGGCTCCGGAGCCGCGAGCTCCGGGCGGGCGACGCGTCGCCCGAGGCGCTGCGCGGCGCGATCGCCGAGCTGCAGCAGGCGGTGGCGCTCGACTCGGGCTTCGTCGCCGCCTGGGCCGACCTGGCGCTCGTCCAGGTCGACGCCTTTCGGCTGGGCGGGATGGCGATTTCCGACGCGGAGACCGCCCACGCCACACTCCGCCGCGCCGTGGCCCTGGCGCCCGCCTCGCCCGACGTACGCGCGGCGAGCGGTCGGTACAAGCTCAACATCGATGGCGACTTCGTCGGTGCGCTGGCGGAGTACCGCCAGGGCCTGCGGGTGGCACCCAACCGAAGCGACCTGCTCGCCGGCGCCGCCGTCGCGGAGCTGGAGCTGGGCCGCCGGAACGAGGCGGTCGCGGATCTCCGACACGCAGCCAGCCTCGATCCCCGCTCGCCCGATGTCGCCTCGTCGCTCGGCGGCGCCTACCTCCGCCTCCGCCGGTATCCTGAGGCCCGGGCCGAGATCGAGCGCGGCCGCCGGCTCCGCCCGACCAGCCTGAGCCTGGCGTACGTGCTGGCCCGGATCGGTGCCGCCGAGGGCGATCTCGACGCGGCGCGCCGACCGCTCCGCGAGCTCGAGGCGTCGGCAGGTGCGCGCGGCGTCGTGGCGTACGTCGCCTTGCGAGAGGACCTCATCTGGACCCTGGCCGACGACCAGCTGCGAATGCTCACCGCGCTCACGCCGGCCGACCTCGACGGCGGCCGCGGCGACTGGGCGCTGGCCGTCGCCGAGGCGCACCACTTCCTGGGCGATTCGGCGCAGGCGCGCGCCTATGGCGACAGTGCGGCCTCGGCCTACGCCGAGCTGCTGGCGGGCTGGGGCCGGCGCAAGGACCGGGGACAGGTCGTCGTCACCCGTGCGCTCGCGCTGGCGCTCGCCGGCCGCACCGGCGAGGCACTCCGCGAGGCGGAACGGGCCGGGGTGCTCCAGCCGCTCGGCTCCGGCCTCCAGAGCGCGTACGTCGCCTATGTCCAGGGTCGCGTCTTCGCGATGGCGGGGGAGCGCGCCCGCGCCGTCGAGCGCCTGACCGCCGTCCTCGCCGTTCCGGCGCAGGTTTCGCGCGGATCCTTCCGGATCGATCGCACGCTCGCGGCCCTTCGCGACGACGCGGCCTTCCAGTCCCTCATCACCGAACGCTGAGATGCGCTACCGCTACTTCATCTGCGACGTCTTCACCGACACCCGCTTCGGCGGCAACCAGCTCGCCGTGCTGCCCGAGGCCGCCGGCCTCACCGATCGGCAGATGCAGCAGGTCGCCCGCGAGTTCAACTTCGCCGAGAGCACGTTCGTCCTTCCCGCGGAGCACGGGCACACGCGCCGGGTGCGGATCTTCACGCCGGTCCGGGAGGTGCCGTTCGCCGGCCACCCGAATGTCGGCACCGCGTTCGCCCTCGCCACCGCCGGCCTGCTCGGCCCCATCGACGGCCCGCTCACCGTCACGTTCGAGGAGCTCGCGGGACTCGTACCGGTGACGATCGACCGGGCGGCCGCCGGGAATCTCCGGTGCGAGCTGCGCGCGCCGGAGCCGCTGTCCCGCGGGCCCACGGTGCCGGCGGCGACGATCGCCGAGGCGCTGTCGCTCGACGCCGCCGAGATCATGACGCGGGCGCACCAGCCCCAGGTGGCGTCGGTGGGCCTCCCGTTCCTCATGGTGGAGCTGCGCGATCGCGCGGCGCTCGAGCGGGCGCGCGCCCGGCCCGACCGGCTCGAGGCCCTCGCGGCGGCGGGCGTGTCGCCCGACGTGCACCTCTACGTCCGGAGTGGAGACGAGTTCGATCTCCGGGCGCGGATGTTCGCCCCGCTCGACGGCGTGCCGGAGGACCCCGCCACCGGCAGCGCCAACGTCGCGCTCGGCGCGCTGCTCGCCTCCCTCGACCCGGCGGACGGCGGGAGCCCGTGCTGGCGGATCGCGCAGGGCGTCGAGATGGGGCGGCCCAGCGTGCTCGAGGTGCGGGCCGAGAAGCGCGACGGCGCGGTGACCGAGGCCTTCGTGCGCGGGGCGAGCGTCCTGGTGAGCGAGGGTCAGATCGAGGTCGGGTGAGCGGGCGCGGTACCGGCTCCCGCGAAACCGTCGGCCCGAGGACGCCGTCCGGAGAGGAGCCGCGACCCGAACTTCTTTCCCGGACCCGAGTGTAGCGATGCCGATGCGGATCCCCACCTGGCCCGCGCTCGCGGGCCTGCTCTCCCTGCTCGCCGCGTGCGCCGGCACCCCTGCCCCGACCGACGCCGCCCCGACGGCGGCCGCGGCCCGGGCAGCGCTCGACGTCATGCTGGCCGACGGCCGCCGCGCTCACCTGGAGACCGACGCCGATCTCCTGGCGGCGGGCCTGGCCGACTCGCTGGTCTCGCTCGACGCGGGCGCCGTATCGGTCCAGCCGCGCGACTCGGTCCACGCGATGTTCGGCCGCTACTTCACCGGCGCGCGCTACCACGCCTGGGAAGACATCGAGCCGCCGCGCGTCATCCTCTCGGCCGACCGGTCGCTGGCGTGGGTGTCGCGGGTGGTGTGCGTGGACCGCGAGGAGCCGGATGACAGCGGAGGGCGGCGTCGGCGAGTCTTCGTCTCCGGTTACTCGGCGACCTTTGC
>DASSYY010000184.1:0-10709 GCA_035703025.1 Gemmatimonadales bacterium
CGCCGCCCGGCGCCACCAGGACCAGCACGTGCGCGGCGGACCCGGGGTTGGCCGCCGGCAGGACCCGGTAGACGCGCTCCCAGCCGGTCTGCTCGCGGGCCACGCCCGTGACGGTGCCGACGGGAATGCCCTTGGGATACACGCCGCCCAGCCCGGAGGAGAGCACCAGCGTGCCCACCGGCACCGAATCGCGGTAGGGGACGCCGCGGAACTCGAGCGCACCTTCGCCGTCCGCGGAAGGGGCCACGACGCCCGCCGCGTTCCCCGTCACGGTGAACGCGCTGACCCGGAACTCCGGGTGGGCCCAGGTCATCACGATACTGGTCCGGTCCTCGACGTTGAGCACCACGCCGATGAGTCCCTCGGGCGCCACGACCGGGTCGAACGCCGCCACACCGTCGCGGGCGCCGGCGCTGAGCAGCAGGGTCCGGCCGTCGGTGGCCTGGGACTGGTGCAGTACCTCGGCAGCGACGTAGCGGGTCGAGAGCCGGTGGCTGAGCGAGAGCAGCTGGCGGAGACGCTCATTCTCGGCGAGGAGCGACGGCAGGCCCTGCGCGAGGTAGGAGGCGGAGTCGCGCTCGGCGGTGATGGCGCGGAGCCGGACGCGGCTGGTCTTCCCTTCCTCGGCCCGGACCTGCAGCCAGACCAGCGGCCAGAGCACGGTTTCCCGGAGGCCGGCGGAGATGCCCTGCGCCCACGAGGCGGGCGAGAACAGCCCGAAGAGCGAGAGGCCGAGGCAGACGACGAAGAGGACGGTGTCCCGGCGCGTGTACGAGCGTTCCGACGCGCTGGCCATGCTCAGACGGAGAGGACGCTGCGGTATTTCTCGTAGTCGTCGAGAATGCGCCCGGTCCCGCGGACCACGCAGGTGAGCGGGTCCTCGTCGACGTGAATGGGAAGCCCGGTCTCCTGGGCGAGAAGGATGTCGAGGCCGCGGATCAGCGCACCGCCCCCGGTCATGACGATGCCGCGGTCGACGATGTCGCTCGCCAGCTCGGGCGGGGTGATCTCGAGCGCCCGGCGCACCGCGTCCACGATCTGCTGGATCGGTTCCTGCACCGCCTCGCGGATCTCGGCCGAGTGCACCCGCACGGTCTTGGGGATGCCGGATACGAGGTCGCGGCCCTTGACCTCCATCTCGCGCTCGTCGCCCGTCGGGGCGGCGGAGCCGATCTTGATCTTGATGGCCTCGGCCGTCGGCTCGCCGACGAGCAGGTTGTAGTTCTTCCGCATGAACTGGACGATCGCCTGGTCCAGCTCGTCGCCGCCGGTGCGGATCGAGGTGTCGGACACGATGCCCGAGAGGGCGATGACCGCGATTTCGGTGGTCCCGCCGCCGATGTCGATCACCATGTTCCCCGTGGGGGTCTCGACCGGCAGGCCCACGCCGATCGCCGCCGCCATCGGTTCGGCGACCATCAGCACCTGCTTGGCGCCCGCGGTCTCGGCCGAGTCGCGGACGGCGCGGCGCTCCACCTCGGTGATGCCCGAGGGCACGCAGACGATGACCTTGGGTTTGACGCGGAAGACGTGCTTGTCGATGATGGTCTTGAGGAAGTACCGCAGCATCTTCTCGGTCACGTCGAAGTCGGCGATCACGCCGTCCTTGAGCGGCCGAACCGCCAGAATCCCGTCGGGCGTGCGGCCCAGCATCCGCTTCGCCTCGAGCCCGATGCCCTTGATCTTGCCGGTGGCCTTCTCGATGGCCACGACCGACGGCTCGTTGAGGACGATCCCCTCGCCCTTGACGTAGACCAATGTGTTGGCGGTGCCCAGATCGACCGCGATTTCGTTCGCGGGAAGCCAGGACGTCCAGTTCAGCGAAGGAAGCTTCATCAGGTGGCCGTGAGGCGCATGGTTGACAAGCTAAATGGGCACTGGGGGATCGGGAAGCCATTCACCACAACGTGCGTCACGTGCTCGTCGGCCCGTCCCCCTACCGCCCCGTGCTTCCGAACCCTCCCGCTCCGCGCTCCGTCCCCGGCAGCGCCTCCACCGTCCGGAACGTCACCCGTTCGACCCGGGCGATCACCATCTGGGCGATCCGCATCCCGCGGGTGACCTCGAACGGCTCCGCGCCGAGGTTCACCAGCATGATCATCAGCTCGCCCCGGTAGTCGCTGTCGATCGTCGCGGGGGTGTTCGGGAGCGTGATGCCGTGGCGCAGGGCCAGGCCGGACCGGGGCCGGATCTGGCACTCGAACCCCTCCGGCACCGCGATCGCGAACCCGGTCCGGAACAGCTTCCGCTCGAGTGGGGCCAAGGGACCGTGGTCCGCGCTGGCCACGTCGTACCCGGCGGCCCCCGGGGTGGCGAGGCTCGGCAACGGCATCCCCTCCCCATGGGGGAGCCGGGTGATCAACACCTCCGTCACAGGACCGAGGCGACGTCAGTCAGCGGGAGCCGGAAGGCCTCGGCCACGCCCGGGTACACCGTCTTCCCCTCGACCACATTGAGCCCGAGGGCCAGCGCGCTGTCTGCCTTGCAGGCCGCACGCCACCCCTGCTTGGCAAGCTTAAGTGCATACGGGAGCGTAGCATTGGTCAGGGCGAGGGTGGAGGTCCGAGGGACCCCACCGGGCATATTGGCGACCGCGTAGTGCAGAATGCCGTCGACGAAGTAGGTGGGGTTCTCGTGGGTGGTGGGCTTGATCGTCTCGACGCATCCGCCCTGGTCGACGGCCACGTCCACGATCACGCTGCCCGGCTTCATGGCCTTGAGATCGCCGCGCTTGACCAGGTGGGGGGCCTTGGCCCCGGGCAGCAGCACGGCGCCGATCACGAGGTCCGCCCGCCGAATGGCGTCCAGGATGTTGTGACGGTTGGAATAGGCCGTATCCACGTTGGCCGGCAGCACGTCGTCGAGGTAGCGGAGCCGGTCGAGCGAGATGTCCATGATGGTGACGTGGGCGCCCAGGCCGGCCGCCATCTTGGCCGCGTTGATCCCCACCACCCCGCCGCCGATGATCACGACCTCGCCCGGGGCCACGCCCGGCACGCCGCCCAGCAGCACGCCGCTCCCGCCGAACACCTTCTCCAGGTACTTGGCGCCTTCCTGCACCGCCATTCGGCCCGCCACCTCGGACATCGGCGTGAGCAGCGGGAGCTCGCCGCTCGGGAGCTGGACGGTCTCGTAGGCCACGGCGATGGCGCCGGAGGCGATCACCGCGCGCGTCAGCTCCTCGGCCGCCGCGAAGTGGAAGTAGGTGTAGATCAGCTGGCCCTTCCGCATGCGCGGCCACTCGACGGCGATGGGCTCCTTGACCTTCATGATCATCTCGGCCCGCTGCCAGACCTCGTCGGCGGTGGCGAGGATCGCGGCCCCCACGGCCGTGTAGGCCTCATCCGGAAATCCGCTGCCGAGCCCCGCGCCGGCCTCGATGAAGACGGTGTGTCCCGCCGCGACCAGCGCCTCGGCGCCGGCCGGCACGAGGGCGATGCGGTTCTCGTTCGTCTTGATCTCCTTCGGCACGCCGATCAGCATGGGTCCTCTAGGTGGTTGGTGGGTTCACTGCCCCGCGCCGAGCCGCACGACCGTCTGGCGCTCGGGCGCGAAGTACTCGGCGGCGACCGCGGCGATCTGGTCCGGCGTGACCGCATCGATCTCGGCCAGCATCTGGTCGAGCGGGCGATACTCGTCGGCGTGCAGGACGAAGCCGGCCAGCCGGCCCATGCGCGCGCCCGGGCTCTCGAGCGAGAGCATGACCTGTCCCTTGAGCTGCTGCTTGCCGTCGGCCAGCTCGGCCGCAGGCAGCCCCTCGCGGGCCAGCCGGGCGTACTCCCCGCGGATGGCCTCGACCGCGGCGTCCGCCGTGCCCGGCTGGGTCCCGATGTAGACGCCGAGCTGTCCGGCCGACTGGTAGAAGTGCTTGTAGGCAAAGATGGCGTAGGCCAGGCCCAGCTCCTCGCGCACCCGCTGGAACAGCCGGCTCGACATCCCGCCGCCGAACGCGTTGGTGAGGATCGCCAGCGCGAAGCGCCGGTGGTCGCGGAGCGGGAACGTGTCGGTGCCGAAGACGATGTGGGTCTGCGCCGTGTCGCGCGCCTCGCGGCGCTCGGCGCCCTGCACCGCCGGCGTGGCCGGGACCGCCGGGCGGGGCGGCTCCGGCACCGCGCCCTCGAACCAGCCCTCGCGCTCGAGCACCGTGAGCAGCTGGTCGTGGTTCACGTTGCCCGCAGCGGCCACCACGAAGTTGCCGCGGTAGTAGCCGGTCTGGTGCAGGCACCGGAGATCGTCGGCCGAGAGCGCGGCGAGCGTCCCGGCATCGCCCAGAATGGAGTAGCCGTACGGGTGCGCCGGCCACAGCTCGGCCGCATGCAGCTCGAAGACGAGATCGTCGGGCGTGTCCTCCACGCCGTGGATCTCCTCCAGGATGACGTTGCGCTCGGGCTCCAGGTCGCTCTCGCGAAGCAGCGGCCGGCGGGCCAGATCGGTGAGGATCTCGACCGCCAGGGGCAGATCGGCGTCGAGGGTGTGGGCCTGGTAGCTGGTGTAGTCGCGTCCGGTGAAGGCGTCGAGGCTGCCGCCCCGGACCTCGAGCTCGAGCGCCAGCTCCTTGGCGGAGCGGCGCTCGGTGCCCTTGAACACCATGTGCTCGAGCAGATGGGAAATGCCCATCTGCTCGCGGCGTTCGTGCGCGCTCGCGGTGCGCACGTAGAGGCCGGTCGCCGCCGAGCGCACGCCCGGCAGCTGTTCGGAGAGGACGACGAGTCCGTTGGGTACCGTGGTGCGGAGGAGCCCGTCGTCCAGTCGGACCGTTTCCAAGAGGGAGCTACTCCTTGGGCAGCAGCGCCTTCCGGGAGAGCTTCATGCGGCCGCGATCGTCCACCTCGAGCAGCTTGACCTGCACGATGTCGCCCTTCTTGACCACGTCCTCGGTCTTCTCGGTGCGGCCGTGCTGGAGCTCGCTGATGTGGAGCAGACCCTCGACGCCGGGCAGAATCTCGACGAAGGCGCCGAAGGCGGTCGTGCTCTTGACCGGCCCTTCGTACGTCCGGCCCACCTCGGGCTCGGTGGTGATGGCCGCGACCATCGCGCGCGCCTTCTCGCCCGCCTCGCCGCCGACGGCGGAGATGGTGACGAGCCCGCTGTCCTCGATGCTGATCTTGGCGCCGGTGGCGTCCTGGATGCCGCGGATCGTCTTGCCCTTCGGGCCGATCACGTCGCCGATCTTGTCCGGCTTGATCTGCATCGTGAAGATGCGCGGCGCGTACTTCGACAGCTCGGTGCGCGCGGCCGGGAGCACCTTGGCCATTTCCTTGAGGATGTGGAGCCGGCCCTTCCGGGCCTTCTCGAGCGCCTGCTCCATGATCTTGAGGTCGAGGCCCTCGATCTTGATGTCCATCTGGATCGAGGTGATGCCCTTCTCGGTGCCGGCCACCTTGAAGTCCATGTCGCCGAGGTGGTCCTCGGAGCCCAGGATGTCGGTCAGCACGGCGATCTTGTCGCCTTCCTTGATCAGCCCCATCGCCACGCCGGCGCAGGGCGCCTGCATCGGCACGCCCGCGTCCATCAGCGCCAACGAGCCGCCGCAGACCGTGGCCATCGACGACGAGCCGTTCGACTCCAGGATCTCGGAGACGACGCGCAGGGTGTAGGGGAAGTCCTCGTAGTGCGGCAGCAGCGGCTGCAGCGCCCGCTCGGCCAGCGCGCCGTGGCCGATCTCGCGGCGGCTGGTGCCGCGGATCATCTTGACCTCGCCGGTCGAGAACGGCGGGAAGTTGTAGTGCAGCATGAACGACTTGGTGGTCTCGCCGGCCACGTCGATGCTGTCGATCCGCTGCTCGTCGTCCGCGGTGCCCAAGGTGACGGACACCAGCGCCTGGGTCTCGCCGCGCTGGAACAGCGAGGAGCCGTGGGTGCGGGGCAGCACGCCGGTCTCGATCACGATCGGGCGGATGGTGTCGAGATCGCGGCCGTCGACCCGCTCGCCCTTGTCGAGCACCTGCTGGCGCATGACCCGGTACTCGACGTCCTCGAGCACGTTGCCGATCTCGCGGCCCCGGTCGGGGAAGCTCTCGAGCACCTTGGCGACGGCCTGCTCGCGCACCGCGCGGACGCCGCTGGCCCGGGAGGCCTTGTCCTTGGCGTTGATGGCCGTGGCCATCTGTCCCTCGGCCAGCTCGCGGATCTTCTCGACGATGCCGGCGTCATGCTCGGCCTTGGTCCAGGCGATCTTCGGCTTCTTGTCCGCCTTGTCGATGACCTGCTTCTGGAGCCCGATGGCCTCCTTGATGCCCTTCTGCGCCACCTTGAGGGCCTCGAGCACCTCGGCCTCCGAGATCTCGAGCGCGCCGCCCTCGACCATGACGATCGAGTCGGCGGAGCCGCTCACGACCAGGTCGAGGGTCGAGAACTCGAGCTGCTGGAAGGTCGGATTGAGGATCCAGTTCCCCTCGACCCGGCCCACCCGCACCGCCGCCAGCGGGCCGTTCCACGGCACCGTCGACAGGCTGAGCGCGGCCGAGGCGGCGACGACGCCCAGGATGTCGGCGTCGTTCTCCTGGTCGGCCGACAGCACGGTGACGAACACCTGCACCTCGTTCTTGAACCCTTCCGGGAACAGCGGCCGGATCGACCGGTCGATCAGGCGCGCGGCCAGGATCTCATCGTCCGACGGCCGGCCCTCGCGCTTGAGGAACCCGCCCGGGATCTTGCCGGCGGCGTAGGTCTTCTCGCGGTATTCGACGGTGAGGGGGAAGAACGGCAGGGTGGAGATGTTGGGGGATACGGTGACGGCGGCCAGCACCATCGTGTCGCCGAAGCGGAGGACGGCGGAGCCGGCGGCCTGCTTCGCGAGGCGTCCGGTCTCCAGCGTGAATGGACGTCCGGCGAACTGGGTCTCGATCCGTTGTACGGTCACGAACCTTCTCTCTCTCTGATTCTCGGGTTTCTTTGCTGCTCACGGACACATCAATGCACAGAGGGCGTCCCGATGTGTGGATCAGGACGCCCTCTCTGGCGTACGGCGACTAGTGACGGAGACCGAGCTGCTCGATCAGCGCGCGATAGGTCTCGAGGTCACTTCGCTTGAGATAGGTCAGGAGCCGGCGGCGGGTGCCGACCATCTTCAGGAGCCCGCGCCGCCCATGGTGGTCCTTGGGGTGCGTGCGGAAGTGGTCGGTGAGCGAATTGATCCGTTCGGTGAGCAAGGCGACCTGCACCTTGGTCGAGCCGGTATCGCCCTCGTGCGCCTGGTGCTTGGCCGTCACGGCCTGCTTGTCGAAGCTCATGCTGCCCTGGTCCTCTGTGCGATTGGCGTCGTAATCCATTGTAGCACGGTAAAATAAGTGAGATCAGGCCCGGGGACAAGGGCGGGCTGGCGGGCCGGCGGGCCGAAGGTAACGCGTCACCCTGAGCAAAGCGATAGGGCCACAGTTCGGCTCATCCCACCTTCCCTTCCCTTCGCTCAAGGTGACGAAGGTGAGACTGGGGTGCCGACCGATCACCCCGCACGCCGAGCCGACTCAAATACCTGACCGCCTGACCACCCGACCGCCCGACCGCCCACCCCCTCACGCCCCAAACAGCCGCCGAATGTCGTTCGAGAACGCCAATCCCATGAGCAGAACGATCAGCACCAGCCCGACCATCGTGAGCCGCTCCCGGAGCTTGAGCGGCAGCGGCCGGCGGACCACCGCCTCGGCCAGCAGGAACAGGAACTGCCCGCCGTCCAGCACCGGTACCGGGAGCAGGTTGAGCACCGCCAGGTTGATCGAGATCAGCGCCATGAAGCGGAGGAAGGCGTCCAGCCCCATCCGGGCGCTCTCCCCGGCCAACTGACCGATCAGGATCGGGCCGCCCACCTCCCGCTTCGAGATCCGGCCGCTGAAGAGGCCCCGCACCGTCCGCACGATCTGGGTCGAGGCCTCCTCCGTGTCGTGCCAGCCTTCGACCACCGCCTCGCGCAGGCTCAGCGGCTCCGACCGGAAGTCGTCCGCGACGCCCACACCGATCCGCCCGATCGCCTGCGGCTTCCCGTCGGGGCCGGTGACCGAGTCGACGTAGGGCGTGATCTCGAAGCGCTGGCGGCCGGTGGCACGCCCCACTTCCACCGAGAGCGGCCGGCCGCCGCTCTTCTGGAGCAGCTCCAGCAGGTCGTACCACTGCGCCACCGGCCTACCGGCAATCGCCGTGATCGTGTCGCCGGGCAGGACGCCCGCACGGGCGGCCGGGCGGCCCGGGACCACCTGCCCCACGACCGCCGCCCGGAACGGCTGCAGCGCCTGCGACGCCTTGAGCCGCTGCTCCAGGGCATCCGGATGGATCGCCGCCGTGACCGTGGAGCCGTCCGCGAGCTCCAGCCGGATCTCCGGCTCGGGCGCGTTGGCGATATCCTGGGCGATGTCGTCCCAGGATGCTACCGGCCGGCCGTTGACCGACACGATGCGCGTCCCGGGCCGGATGGTCTTGAAGGCCTCGGCCTCCGGTGGCACCAGCTCGTCCACCACTCGCCCGACCGTGGTCACCGGGTCGTACTCGCGGCCGTTCTTGGCGGCCAGGAAGGTGTACAGGAACCAGGCGAACAGCGCGTTCATCGTGACCCCGGCCAGGATCACGATCATCCGCTTCCAGACCGGCTTCGCCTCGAACATGCGGTCCGGCGGCACGACCGCGTCGGCACTCCCTCCCTCGAGCGCGCTGCTGCCGACGTCTTCCTCCCGGCTGGCCATCTTCACGTAGCCGCCCAGGGGCAGCCACGAGATCGAGTATTCGGTCTCGCCGCGGCGGAACGTGAGCCAGCGGACCGGGGAGCCCAGCCCCAGCGAGAAGCGATGGACGTAGATCCCGGCCCATTTGGCCGCGACGAAGTGGCCGGCCTCATGCACGAACACGAGGACGCCCAGCACCACGATCAGGGACAGCACGGTCGTCAGCACGATGACCTCATGAACGGCATACGTAGTCGCGGGCCCGCGCGCGCGCCCAGCGGTCGGCCTCGCGCACGGCCGGCAGGGCCGGCGCCGGCCCGGGCAGGTGATCGTCGAGCGTCCGCTCGATGATCTCGCTGATCCGGCCGAACGGCACCTGGCCCTCGAGGAACGCGGCCACCGCGACCTCGTTGGCGGCGTTGAACACCGCCGGCGAGATCCCCCCGGCCCGCCCGGCCGCCACACCGGCGCCGAGGGCGCGGAAGACGTCGGTCCGGACGGGCTCGAAGGTCAGCGGCCCCGCAGCGACCGGATCGAACCGGCGCACGCCCGTGTCGGGCAGCCGGGCGGGATGCGTCAGGGCGTAGAGGATCGGCAGCTCCATCGACGGAAAGCCGAGCTGGGCGATGACGCTGCCGTCACAGAACTCCACGAAGGCGTGGACGATGCTCTGCGGGTGCACCACCACCTCGAGCGCGTCGTACGACAGGCCGAACAGGTGGTGGGCCTCGATCACCTCGAGCGCCTTGTTGGCCAGCGTGGCGCTGTCGACCGTGATCTTGCTCCCCATCTGCCAGGTCGGATGCCGCAGGGCCTCCTCGACCGTGGCGTGCCGAACCCGCTCGGCCGGCCATTCACGGAACGGGCCCCCCGAGCACGTCAGGATCAGCCGCCCCAGCCCCGCATCGCGCCCGCTCACGCACTGAAGCACGGCGCTGTGCTCGGAGTCGATCGGGATCAGCTCGCCGCCGCCGGCGCAGGCCGCCTGCGCCACCAGATCGCCGGCCATGACCAGCGTTTCCTTGTTGGCGAGCGCCACCCGCTTTCCCGCCCGGAGCGCGGCCAGGGTGGCATCGAGTCCCGCCGCGCCCACCACCGCGTTCACCACGACATCGACGTCCGGATGGGTGGCCGCCTGCACAAGCACCTCGGGGCCGCCCGCCCGCAGCACCTCATCGCCCTCGGTCGGCGCGGCCAGGCCGGCGAAAGCCGGCCGCCACTCGGCCACCTGTGCCTCGAAGGCCTCCACGTTCCGCCCGCCGGTGAGCGCCACGACGCGGAAGTGGTCGCGCTGCCGCGCCAGCACCGCGAGCGTGCTCCGGCCGATGGACCCGGTGGAGCCGAGGACGGCGACTCCCTTCGTGGCCGCCATCAGATGAGGCCGAACGCCCGGTACAGCGCCGCCGTCGCCGGGATCACGAAATAGAGCGAGTCGAGCCGGTCCAGCACCCCGCCGTGCCCGGGAATCAGGTGGCTGGAGTCCTTGACACCGGCCTCGCGCTTGAAGAGCGACTCCGCGAGGTCGCCGATCTGCCCGATGACGCCGAGTACGGCGGCGATCACGAGCAGCTGCCAGAGCGGAACCTGCACCCCGACTCGCGGGAAGACGGCGGTCCCGAACACCGGCGCCACGGCCAGGCTGCCCACCACCCCGGCGAGGCTCCCCGAGCGCGTCTTCCCCGGGCTCACGGTCGGGGCGAGCTTCGGGCCGCCGATGGCCCGTCCCCCGAACATCGCCGCGGTGTCGCACACCCACGTGGCCACCAACGGGAAGAAGACGAGCCAGGCCCCGGCCCAGCTTCGGAGGCCGTGGTCGTGATGCCGCATGTCGAGCAGGAAGGCGGGCAGCGCGCCGGTGTAAGCGACGGCCAGGACCGTCACGCCCGCCGCGGCCAGGGGCCGGTCGGTGGGCGCGCGCGTCAGGAGCGCCCAGGTGAGGAGGGCGATCAGCCAGATCGCGGCCGCGTAGGGCCACACCACCTGGACCACTGCCCGCGCGTCGGGCGACGTGATGGCCGCGTAGGCAATCGGCGAGATGGCGGCAGCGGTGACCAGGCC
>DASSYY010000362.1:0-10110 GCA_035703025.1 Gemmatimonadales bacterium
CGCCGAAACCGCGGTGGCAATGCTGGCCGATTCGGCCGAAGCCGCGATCCGGGTGCTGCCCGAGCCCACGCCCGACAAGGTGCGCGAGGCCATCGAGCTGCTGGTGCAGCAGAAGCTCACCTCGGGCCAGCTCGACGACGCCCCGCTCACCCTGCGCGATCTCGACCGCGTGAAGCGCGAGTTCGCGCGGGTGATGTCGGGCACCTACCACAAGCGCATCGGGTATCCCCGTGCCAGCGGCGGCATCACGCCGGAATTCCAGACTGCCGAGCGGCAGTGACGTGGTGGTGAACGGCCGCCGCGTGCCGCTGCCGGCCGCCCGCGTCCGCCGGGTGGTCGACGCCGTGCTCCGCGGCGAGCGCCGGCGCGCCCTGATCTCGATCACGTTCCTCGGTCGCGACGCGATGCGGCGGCTGAACGCCGAGCACAAGGGCCACGATCGCCCCACCGATGTCCTGAGCTTCGCCCTGGCCGATCAGGCCGGACGCACCATCGGCGACGTCTACGTGTGCCCCTGGGTGGCGCAGCGGGAGGCGCGGGCCCGCGGCATCCCGGTCCGCGAGGAGCTCGTCCGCCTGGTCGTTCACGGCACGCTGCACGCCCTCGGCCGCGAGCACCCGGAGGACGAGGGTCGGACCTCCTCGCCCATGTGGCGGCGCCAGGAGCGGTACGTGGAGGCTCTCGCGTGAGCGCGGTGCCATGATGGCGATGCTGCAGCTCTTCATCGCGCCGCTGGTGGCGGCCGCGCTCACGCTCTGGTCGGCGTGGCTCGCGCTCGCGGCGGAGTCGGACGCCGATCTGCCTCGCGCCCTCGGCGGCGAGTTCTCTCACGAGTCTGGCGCCGGCACGCTCTCCCGCAACCTCCACGTGGCGCACCTCGCGCTGCTCGTGCTCGCGGGGGCGGCAGCGGGCGGCGCCGTCGCCTGGTGGGCGCGCTCTCCGGCGGCGGGGCTGATCCGGCTCACGCTCGCCGTCGGCCTGGTCTGGGTCCTTGGGGATCTCCTGCCACGGCTCCTTGCCGCGGTGGCGCCCGAGCTCACCGGTCCGGCGCGGCGCGCCGCGGCCGCGACCCTGGCGCCGTTCCGCCTGCTCCTCCGCCTGGCGGCGTGGGCCGACGCCCGGGCCCGCACGCCCCCATCCACCATGACGCCCCACCACGCGGGCGCCGCCGAGCGCGACATGCTCCTCGGCGTGTTCTCGCTGGCCGATACCACCGTGGCCGAGGTGATGACGCCGCGGATCGACATCGTCGCGGTGGACTCGTCGGCGGACCGGGAGGAGGTCACGGCGATTCTCCGGAGCAGCGAGCACGCCCGGCTCCTGGTCTACGACGGGCACCCGGACGCGGTGGCCGGGGTGATCTACGCCAAGGACATCCTCGCGGCGAGCGACGGCGACGCCACACCCTGGCAATCGCTCATCCGGCCCTCGGCCTTCGTGCCCGAGGGCAAGGCGCTCGACCGGCAGCTCCGCGACTTCCAGCGGGGACCGAGCCACCTCGCGGTCGTGGTCGACGAGTTCGGCGGCACGGCGGGCATCGTCACACTGGAGGACATCCTCGAGCAGTACGTCGGCGAGATCCAGGACGAGCGCGACACCGACGAGGTGGCCCCGATCCAGGTGGTGTCGGAGGACCAGCTCCGCGTGGAAGGCGGGGTGGCCCTCTCGGAGCTCGAGGGCGTGCTGGGGCACAGCTTCGACCGTGAGGACGTGAGCACCGTCGGTGGCCTGGTGTTGGCCGAATTCGGGCGGGTGCCGCGCACGGGAGAGACGATCGACCTCGACGGCTACCGCCTGGTGGTCGAGCAGGTCGTCCGCCGGCGGGTCCGGCGGGTCGCGGTCTATCGGCCCGCAGTCGAGGCGCCGCTCGGCGGCGGAGAGCGGGCGCTGCCGTGATCTGGCTCGCGATCGCGGTCGGGCTGATGGTGGCGGCGTTCGGCGCCACCGCGGGGGCGGCACTCATCACCGTGAGCCGGGCCGAGCTCACGCGCGCGGTGAGCCGGCGGCTCCGGGGCGGCAGTCCGTCGCTCGTGTGGCTGACGCAGGTCGACTACTACCTCACCAGCGCGTCCGCCACCACCTCGCTCGGCGTCCTCATCGTCGGAGCCGCGCTGCCCGGCCTGGCGGGCTCGGGAGCGCCGCGCGTGGTCGTGGCGCTCGCGGTGCTGGGCGTGCCGCTGGTCCTGTTCGCGGCCTATCTGGTCCCGCGGTGGCTTACCCAGCCGCGCGCCGAGACCGTGGCCGATCGGGTGATCCCGCTGCTCCGGCCCTGGTCCCGGGTCGTCGGCCTGCTGCTCCCGGCGCGCACCGCCACCCGGCCCACGGATCTGCGGTCCATCTGGCGCGAGGGCGCGGCGGTGGGGCTCCGCGCGGACGACGAGCTCCAGCTCGTCGGCGGGGTGATGGCGTTCAGCGTGCGGCCCGTGCGGGAGGTCATGACGCCGAGGACCGACATCGTCGCGATCGACGAGCATGCGGCGCTCGACGACATCCGGATGGTGTTCGCGCAGAGCGGCTACAGCCGGATCCCGGTCTTCCGCGAGACGCTCGACGACATCATCGGGATGCTGCACGCCTTCGACCTGTTCCGGCTCAAGCCGGGCGACCCGCTGCCCGTCCGTCCGGTGGCGCTGACGCCGGCCAGCCGGAGCTGCGGGGACCTCCTGCTCGACATGCAGCGCGAGCGCCGGCACCTCGCCGTGGTCCTGGACGAGTTCGGCGGCACGCTGGGCATCGCCACGCTCGAGGATCTGCTGGAGGAGCTGGTCGGCGAGATCTTCGACGAGCACGACGACGAGGTGCGGGCCTCGCCGGCCGCCGGTCCCGCGCTGTTCGAGACCGACGGCAACGTCTCGCCGGAGGCGATCGAGGAGCGCTTCGGGGTGTCGCTGCCCGAGGGCCGCTCGACCACCGTGGCCGGCCTCCTGGCCGAATGGGCCGGCCGGATCCCCAACGCCGGCGAACGGTTCACCATCCGCGGGCTCGAGTTCGACGTCCTCCAGGCCTCTCCCACCCGCATCGAGCGCCTGCTCATCCGCTCGGGCGCCACCCACCCCGTCACGCTCCTGCCGGGCACCTCGTGACCCCGGCCGACGACAAGGTCGGGCGGATGGTCGAGCTGGTGCGGGCCGGGGAGATCCCGACCTTCGTCCGCCGCGCCCACGACTTCGAGCCCGCCGACCTCGCCGACGTGCTGTCGGCCCTGGACGAACGCGACCGTCTGACCGCCGTGCAGGCGCTGCCGCCCGAGCTCTCGAGCCAGGCGCTGGCCGAGATGCCCGAGGAGGATCACGCCGAGACCACCCTCGCGGCGCTGGCGCCGGAGCAGGCGGCCGAGATCGTCGAGGAGCTGGACGACGACGACGCGGCCGACATCCTCGGCGAGCTCCCGCCGGCGGACCAGGAGCGGATCCTCTCCACGCTCGAGCACCGGGCCGTGGTCGAGCGGCTGCTCCGCTACGACGAGGAGACCGCCGGCGGGCGGATGACCGCCCAGACGGTGACCGTCAGAGACACGGCCACCGTGGCGCAGGCGCTGGACGAGATCCGGCGGCAGGCGGCCGAAATCGAGGACTTCTACCAGGTCTTCGTGGTCGACGGCGACCGCCGCCTGGTCGGGACCCTGCCCTTCAAGGAGCTGGTGATCAGCCGCCCCGACCGGCCGGTGCGCGACTTCATGGCGCCGGCCGACGTCTTCGTCTCGCCCGACGCGGACCAGGAGGACGTGGCCCGGATTCTGGCCCGCTACAACCTGCCGAGCGTCGCGGTGGTCGACGACCACGGCCGCCTGCTGGGCCGGATCACCTTCGACGACGTGATCGACGTCGTGGAGGCCGAGACCACCGAGGACCTGCTCAAGTTCGGCGGTGTGCCGGCGGGCGAGCTGCTCGCGGCCGGCTGGCGGGAGGCGGTCCGGAGCCGGTTGCCGTGGCTCTACATCAACCTCGCCACCGCCTTCCTCGCGGGCGGCGTGGTCTACGTCTTCCAGGACACGGTTCAGCGCACGGTGGCACTGGCGGTCTGGATGCCGATCATCGCCGGCATGGGCGGCAACGCGGGCACGCAGGCGCTGGCGGTGACGGTGCGCCGGCTGGCGCTGGGGCAGATTCCGACCCACCTGTTCGCCCGGGTGGTCGGCAAGGAGGTCCTCGTCGGCGTGGTGAACGGGCTCGCGATCGGCGGGGTCGTCGGGGCGGTCGCGCTGCTGATGGGCGAGCCGAGCCGGCTCGGCCTGGTCGTCTTCCTCGCCATGACCGGGAATCTGCTCGTGGCCGGGTTCGCCGGCGGGTTCATTCCCGTGGTGCTCGAGCGCTATCGGATCGACCCGGCGATCGCCTCGTCGATCTTCGTGACCACCTTCACCGACGTCTGCGGCTTCCTCCTCCTCCTCGGCCTGGCGGGATGGCTTCTGCTCTGAGAGCACGCTAGATGCGCGCGCTCGTCGTCTTCAGCCGACTCCTTCCGTTCATGCTGGCGTTCATGTGGGACCGGCGGCGCTTCCTCGTCGTCGGGCGCCCGCGGCGCCGCGACGCGGAGCGCCACCGCCGGCGCGCGGAGCGCCTGACCGAGACCCTGGCCGAGCTCGGGCCCACCTTCATCAAGCTGGCGCAGGTCTTCGCCGCCCGGGCAGACATCCTGCCGGAACCCTATCTCAGCGCCATCGCGACGCTCACGGACCAGGTCCCGCCGCTGCCGCCCGGCGTGGCGGAGCGGGTGGTGCGCGAGGAGCTCGGCCGAGACGTGGCGGAGGTCTTCGAGCGCTTCGAGTCGGAGCCGCTGGCGGCCGCGTCGCTCGGCCAGGTCCACCGGGCGTCGTACGCCGGCCGCGAGGTGGTGGTGAAGGTGCTGCGTCCCGGCGTCGAGGAGCTGGTGGCCGAAGATCTCGACGTCTCGTTCCGCATCCTGTTCCTGCTCAACCTGCTGTTTCCCAACCATCACACGCGCGCCATCACGGCCATCGTGAGCGAGTTCTCGAAGCGGATCCGCGACGAGCTCGATTTCCGGGAGGAGGCCCGCAACGCGGCGCTGCTGCGGCGGAACTTCCAGAACGAGCCGCGCGTGGTGGTGCCGGAGGTGGTAGCCGAGCTGGTGACCCGCCGCGTGCTGGTGCTCGAGTACCTGGAGGGTACGCGGATCGACCGGCTGCACGAGCGCCTGGCATCGGGCGAGCTGGAGCTGCAGCGCCTGGTCGAGACGGTCGTGGACGCGTACATCAAGATGATGCTGGAGGACGGCGTGTTCCACGCCGACCCGCACGCGGGCAATCTCCTGGTCGACCCGCAGGGGCGGCTCGTGCTGCTCGACTTCGGCATGGTCCTGCAGGTAGAGCGCGAGACCCGACGGCGGCTGGTTGAGACCGTGCTCGCGGCCGCACGGCAGGACGTGGACGGCGTCATCAACGGCTTCTACGAGCTCGGCATTCTGGATCCCGACGTCGACCGCGGCACCGTGCGCGACGCGGCTCAGAGCCTGATGGCCGTTTCGCTCAAGGACGACACGTCCCCGCGCCAGATTCAGCGGCTGGTCGAGCAGGTGCTCGACACGTTCTACGAGTGGCCTCTCATCCTGCCGTCCAACCTGGTCTACTTCGGCCGGGCAGGTGTGCTGGTCGAAGGCATCGGGCTTCGCTACGATCCCAACTTCAATGCCCTGGCGATGGCCCGGCCCGTCCTCGCCCGCTCGGCCAGGCGGCTGATCCAGGGCGTGCTGGAGCAGGACCCCCGCACCCGGGTCACCGACTGGGCCCAGGAGGCGCTGACGCTGGCCCGCACGCTGCGGGACCTCGTCCGGCGCGTGGAACGGGACGAGCTTCGGGTCCGCTGGCACCCGCGCGACACCTTGGAGCTGCAGCGGTTCCTGGCCCAGCAGGTCCGGCGGGCGCTCCTGGCACTGTTCGCGTTCACGGTGGCGCTCATCGCGAGCGTCGTCTATCTCGCCACCCGCCGGCTCGAGGTTCTGGTGCTCGGGCTGCTGGTCGCGTTCGGGATGTTCCTCGTCATCTTCCTGCTCCCCACCCACCTCTTCCAGAACCCGCTGCGGTTCCGGCGCCGCTGGCCGGCACGGTGAGCGCGTCGGTGTAGCGCTCGCGCCAGCGGCGGAGCGAATCGGTCGACAGCTCGTCCAGCGTGCGCGACACCGCGGCGACCGCGTCCATGGCGAGCGCGAGCCGGGCGCGGTCGGGATCGGCCGCTGCCGACTCCCGGCTGCCGGCGAGCGAGAACATCACAATTTGCAGATGGTTGTTGATCCGGTCCCGCAGGAGGCCGCGCACCTGAGCGATCAGCTCGCCGCGCACCCGCGCGGCGCGGCGGCGCAGCAGCCAGTGGAGCCAGCCCTGGAGGACGCAAGCCGCGAGCGCGGCGCCGGCGAGCTCCTGGGTATCGGTGCCGAGCTCGAGGGCGAGCGGGACGACCAGCGCGACGGCCAGCGCCAGGCCCGAGAGGTAGAGCTCCAGATGCGCGGTGAGATGGGCCTCCAGGCGGCGACGCCATCGCGGTCGCGCGGGAGGGTGCCCCTCCTTGCGGAGGGGCCTTTGTGGCAGGGGGAATATCGTTCGGGTCAGGCGGACTTGAGCTTGTTGAGCACGTCGTCACTCAGCCGGCCGGTCACCGGGAGCTTGTTCTTCTTCTGGTAGTCGCGCAGGGCCTTCCTGGTGTCCGCGTTCAACTGGCCGGTGGCCTTGCCCTTGTAGAAGCCGGCCTTGGCGAGGCCCTCCTGGGCCTCCTTGATCTGCTCGGTAGTCCACGCGGCGTGCCGCGTCGTCGTCGCCGCGGACTTCTTCATCGCGGCCGTGCTGGCCGAGTCGGTTTTCGCATGGACAGTGGGCGCCTGGCTCGCGGTGGCCGGCGGCTTGGACGGGGGCGCGGAGACCTGGGCCGAGAGCGCGCTCGTGGTGAGCGAGGCGGCAAGGACGGTCGAGGCGAGCGCGAGTGAGCGAAACATGGAAGTCCTCCTCTGGAGTTCGGCGGCCGTCCGGTGCGGGCGGTCGCGGGGACGGCCGGAGGAGGGGCAATCCACATGCCATCGAGGAAGGCCTCGTGGCGGCGCTTCGCCGGGCGATTACGGCGGTGTGGGGATCGTTGGCGCGCCACTCTGTCCCGCTGGGGACAGAGTGGCTTCAGTCGAGGCGGCGCGGCAGGTTCCAGCGTTGGATCATCCGGCTCAGCGTGCGCCGGCTGATGCCGAGGATGCGCGAGGTCTCGTCGCGATTGCCGCGGGTGGCGGTGAGCACGCGGAGCACGTGCCGGCGGTCGACCTCGTCGAGTGACGGGAGCGGCCCCGTGGCACCGGGCTCGCCGCTGCCGGCGAGCGAAGCGTCGAATGCCGCGTCCGGAGCCGAGGTCGCGCCGCGCACCGTCGGCGTCAGGTGCTCGGGGCCGATGACGTCCTGTTCCGCCAGCAGCATCGCGCGCTCGAGCACGTTCTGCAGCTCGCGGATGTTGCCGGGCCAGTCGTACGCCAGGAGCCGGCGCTGCGCCTCGGGGTCCACGGCCACGGGCCCGCGGCCGTGGCGGGCGGTCAGCTCGCGCAGGAAGTGATCGATCAGCAGCGGGATGTCCTGCCGCCGCGCGCGGAGCGGCGGCAGCGTGAGCGTGACGACGTTGAGACGGTAGTAGAGATCCTCCCGGAACCGCCCTTGCCGCACCAGCTCCGGCAGGTCCCGGTGAGTGGCCGCCAGGACCCGCACGTCCACCGGGACCGGCGTCTCCGATCCCACCGGCACGATCTCGTGCTCCTGCAGCACGCGCAGCAGTCGCGCCTGGAGGCCCGGCGAGATGTCACCGATCTCGTCGAGAAACAGCGTCCCGCGGTCGGCCTCGCGAAAGAGCCCGGGACGGGAGCCGGCGGCGCCCGTGAACGCGCCGCGCACGTGCCCGAACAGCTCGCTCTCGAGCAGGCCCTCCGCCAGCGCCGAACAGTTCGCCGCCACGAAGCGCTGGTCGGCGCGGGCGGAGAAGCGGTGCACCATCCGCGCGACCAGCTCCTTCCCGGTGCCCGTCTCGCCCAGGACCAGCACCGTGGCCTGCGACGGGGCGACGCGGGCCAGGGTCTTCATCACGTCGATGATCGCCGGGCTGTGTCCCACCAGCGCCATCCCCACGGCCGGTTCGGCGGTCGTTCCAACGGTCTGGCCGCCGCTGTCGCGGCGGAGCCCGGCCAGTTTGCGGCGCCCGAGCGAGCGGGCCAGCGTCTCCCGCAGGGCCGCGAGATCGTATGGCTTGCTGATGAAGTCGTAGGCGCCCGCGCGAATGGCCTCCCCCGCGGCGGCGGCGTCGCCGAAGGCCGTGAGCACGAGCACCAGGGCGCCGGGGTCGCGCTCCCGGAGCACGCGCAGCAGGTCGAGGCCGCTCTTCTCGGGCATGCGGAGGTCGGTCAGCACGGCGTCGAACGGCCCCGCCTCCTCGACCTTCGCCAGCGCCTCGTCGGCGGAGAGCGCCGGCACGACCACGTAGGCCTCCCGCTCCAGCACTTCCGCGAGAAGCCGGCAGGCCTCTTCGTCGTCGTCCACGAGCAACAGCCGGGCGTGCCCCGGCGACGTCAGGGTGGTCATGAGGTCTCCTCGACCGGCAATGTGAGACGCCAGCGCACGCCCCGCGCGCTCGGCACGTGGACCAGGTCGCCGCCCAGCATGCGCGCCAGCCGGCGGCTGACGGCGAGGCCGAGCCCGGTGCCCAGGGGGCCCTTGGTGGTGGAGAACGGGCGGAACAGGTTGGACTCCGCTTCGGCATCCAGCCCCGGGCCGTCGTCCTGCACGTCGATGTAGGCCTGGTGGTCCGCGCGCCCGGTGGCGATCGTGACCGTCCCGCCGCCGGGCAGCGCCTCGACTGCGTTCTTGAGCAGGTTGAGCAGGATCTGCTCCACCATGGCGGGGTCGCAGGTGGCAAGCACCGGCTGGCCGCCGTCCTGGGGCAGCAGCGCCCGGACCCGCGCGTCGTTGAAGGACGGCTCGAGAAACCGGGTCATGCGGAGCGCGATGGCGTTGAGGTCCTCGAGCCGC
This sequence comes from Gemmatimonadales bacterium, assembly GCA_035703025.1. Lineage (GTDB taxonomy): Bacteria > Gemmatimonadota > Gemmatimonadetes > Gemmatimonadales > GWC2-71-9 > CAVVWJ01. The sequence continues at coordinate 8,999 of DASSYY010000362.1, forward strand.
CGGAGCGGCGTGGGCCAGGGACCGCGATTGAGTCCCGCACGGACGATCCCGGCGACCCGGTCGACCTGGGCCAGCAGCAGCCGCGCGCGTTCGATGCCCTTGGGGTCGTGCTGGGCCTCGAGGTCGTCGCGAAGCAGCTGGAGATGACCGCTCACGGTGTTGAGCGGCGTGCCGATCTCGTGCGCGAACACCGCCGCCGTCTCGTGCATGAGCGCCAGCCGGTCGAGCCCGCGGGCCCGCTCCTCGAGCGTGAGCAGCATGGCCCGGGCGGCACTTTCGCGCTCGCGGGCCGCGAGCGCCTCGCGCATCCGATTGTACCGCCGCGTGAGCTCGCGAAACTCGGGCGGGCCGATCTCCGGCGCCGACGGCGCGCCGGTGGCTCCGCCGTGCGCCGCGGCCATCGCGCTCCCGAGGGCCGCCAGCGGCCGTCCCACCCAGCGCGCCGTCATCACCGCCACGAACAGTGCGACGAGCAAGGCCGAGATGAGGGCGAGCCCATAGGCCCGCTGCCGCTCCAGCCGCGCCCAATCCTGCAGCCGCCGGGTCGAGACCCGCACGTCGAGCACGCCGTACGGCCTCGGCATTCCGAGCGGCACGACCACCTGCCACGCCGGCGCCGAGCCCTGGTGCAGGCGTACCTCGGTCGCCCGGCGCGTGAGGGCGGCGTAGGCCAACGGGCCGGCGGCCGTCGAGTCCGGGAGGCCGCTGGCCGCGGCCGGCTCGAGCCGGGAGGCGCGGAGCACGTACACCATCGCCTGCGACTCCGTGCTCCGGTGGTGCGACCACCCCTCGAGACCCTGCGCCAGGCCCGCCGTCTCGCCGTGCGGGGCATACCGGACCAGCAGCGAGGCGAGCGTGTTGGCCAGGGTGACCGTCTCCAGCCGGAAGTCCTCCAGCCGGGTGCGCGCCGACCACCACAGGGCGATCTCCGTGGCGCCGGTGACCAGCACGATCGCCATCGCAGCCGTGAGCACGGCCAGCCGGCGCGGCAGGCCCATCGGCATCAGACCGGCTCCACCGCCCGGCGGCGCGCCAGCTCACGCAACCCGTGGCGGCCCAACAAGGCCGCGCCGACCGCCAGCACGGGAAGAACCTGCACGGCCTGGAGCGCC
>DASSYY010000369.1:0-2033 GCA_035703025.1 Gemmatimonadales bacterium
GTGTGGGTGATGAACCTGCTGAGCGGCGGCGAGCGGGAGGTGAAGCTGCCGCGCGGGGCGGGCGTGCCGAAGCAGGTGGGGTGGTCGCTCGACGGGCGCTCGCTCGTGGTGTCGGCGGGAGCGGGACTCTACTCGTCGGCGGCGCCGCCGGCGCGGCTCGACGCCGGTGCGGTGCCGGCCGCCGGCCGTGCGGCGGCGGAATCGGCCCTGGCGGTGCTGCTGGGCCGCCCGGCATTCGCGCGGGTGGTGCCCTGCGCCGAGCCGGAGGCCCTCTGCGTGGCCGCCGACACCGGCAGGCCCGGCCTGCTCGCGCGCGGCGCCCGCGATGCGGCCCGCTGGGGCGACGACTCCGTGATGTTCTTCGTGGGCGATGCCGTCGAGATCCGTCCGCTCGGCCCCGGCCGCGCCCGGCGGCTCGACTGGGAGGGCGTCCCGGACCGGCCGCGCCAGATGACGGTGTTTCTGGCGCCCCTCCGCTAGACCCGGCTCCTACTTAGCCGCAATCGCGTCCCATGCCGCGTCCAGCGCCAGCCCCACCGGCGGCGCATCCGGGGCCCAGTCCCGGGCGCCGACCCGCTCGGCGACGAAGGCCACCAGCGCCAGCCACACGTCCGCCCAGAGCTCCGTCGGGCCGTTCCGCACCGCACCATCCGAGCGGCCGCCGGCCACCACGGTGTTCAGCGCCTCGTGGAATTCCCGAGACGCCTCCCGGCTCTTCTCGTCGAGATGCTGCTCGTCGCGGCGCCGGAGGAGCATGCGGGTGAGGGCGGCGTCGCGGGCGGCGGTGTCGAACAGGGTCCGGGCGATCTGGCTCAGGCGGGTGGGCGCGCTCCCGCCCTCGGTCTCGCGCACGACGGTGGCGCCCCACCGCTGCGCCCCGCGGAACACCTCGTTCAGGAGGTGCTCCTTCCCGCTGAAGTGGCGATAGATCGTGCCTTCGGCCACGCCCGCGCGGGCCGCGATGGCGGGCGTGGTGGTGGCGCGGAAGCCGACGGTGGTGTAGAGCTCGAGTGCTGCACGAAGCAGCCGCTGGCGGGTGGCCTCACCGTCGCGGCGCATAGGCTGGGTAGAAGTCATCACGCAAAATAGACCGCGGACCGGTTGAATCGCGACCCCACCCGAGGGTACTTTTCGGGGCTTTTCACCAGCCGTTTCCGGAACTGCTCTCGTGTGGTGGAGTTGGCGATGAAAATGCTGGTCCTCGGTGCCGGTCTGCAGGGCTGCGCCTGCGCGTACGATCTCCTTCAGAACCCCTCGGTGACCCAGGTGACCCTGGCCGATCTCAGGCCCGATCACCTGCCGCCGTTCCTGGCCGACGGGGGCGACTGGGGAGGCCGCCTCCGGACGGTCCGGCTGGACGTGACCGACCCCGTGGCGGTCCAGGAGACGCTCCGGGGCCAGACCGCGGTCATGAGCGCCATCCCCTACTACTACAACGGTCCGATGGCCCGCGCCGCGGTCGAGGCCGGCTGCCACTTCTCCGACCTCGGCGGCAACACCGAGATCGTCTTCGAGCAGAAGAAGCTCCACGACCAGGCACTGGCGCGGGGCGTGTCGGTGATTCCCGACTGCGGCCTCGCTCCGGGGATGGTCAATATTCTCGCCGCCGAGGGCATCCGGCGGCTGGACCAGGCGGAGCAGGTGAAGGTGTACGTCGGCGGTCTCCCCCAGCAGCCCGAGCCCCCCCTCAACTATCAGATCGTCTACTCCCTCGAAGGCGCGCTCGACTACTACACCACGCCCTCCTGGGTCCTCCGGGGCGGCCGGCGGGAGCAGGTGGACGCGCTGAGCGAGCTGGAGGCGGTGGACTTCCCGCAGCCGGTCGGGACGCTGGAGGCGTTCCACACGGGTGGCGGGATCAGCACCCTGCCGTTCGCGTACGAGGGGAAGATCGACACCATGGAGTACAAGACCCTGCGCTATCCGGGCCACGTCGCCATCATGCGGCCGATCCGGGAGCTGGGCCTGCTCGACAACAAGCCGGTCGACGTGAAGGGCAAGACCGTCATCCCGCGCGACGTCTTCATCGCCGC
>DASSYY010000056.1:0-8503 GCA_035703025.1 Gemmatimonadales bacterium
CGGTAGCCCGGCAACCGGCGAATGGCCGGCAGCCACTCGCGCAGCGCGCCCGCGAAGTCCCCGTCCGCCGTGGCGACCTGGGCCAGCTCGGGGGCGAGCGCGTCCGGCCGGTGCAGGCGCTCGCGGCCAGTCCGGTAGGCCAGGATTGCTCCGGGCCGGTCGCGGCGGGAGAGCGCGGCCGCGCCCCACTCGCGATACGGAGTCTCGTCGCCCGGCGCGGCGGCGGCCCATCGTTCGGCGACGGCGCGAATGCTGTCGGGCTCCTCCGCGGCGGACCAGGCCCGGAGCGCCACACCGTACACGGGTCCGCTGGTCGGGTTCGCCAGGAGGGCCGCGCGCGCCTGGGGAACGATCTCCGCGCTCCGTCCCATCGGCAGCAACACGCGCTCGAGCCCCAGCAGCGGTGCGGGGTCACCCGGCCGGGTGGAGAGCACGCTGCGGTAGGCGTCGGCGGCGGCCGCGTAGTTGCCGCGCCGCTCGAGCTCGAAGGCGCGCTGCATCGTGGGGTCCTGCGCGCGCAGCGCCGGCGCGAAACCGGCGAGGGCAAGGGCCACGACCCCGAGTCCGCGCATCAGCGGCCGCCCGGCTCGGAGAGCCGCCGGAAGTAGTCCACCACCAGCCGCCGCTCCTCGGGCGAGAGCTGTTGCAGCTCCTCCCAGGAAGGCACCCGGAGCCGGTCGTCGTCGCTCAGGAGCTTGGCGCGGAGGGCCGGCGGCAGCCGGATGCTGTCGTCGGTGGCGACGGTGCTCTGCCGCTCTTTCCGCTCATCCTCTTCCCTGCCCTGCAGCGTGCGTCCCGCGTCGAGCATCCGGCGGAAGAGCCGCTCCTGCCGCTCCACGACCTGGCGGTCGAGCCGGCCGCCCTCGAGCCGCTTGGCCAGGTCCTTGGCCTCCTCCGACATCTCGCCCGCGCCCGGCATGTTGCCGCTGCCCTTGAGCTTCTGGAGCTCCTCGGCGAGCGCGCGCTGCTGGGCGCCCAGCTGCCGGAGTTGCTCGCGAATCGCGCCGCTGCCCGCCATGGGGAGCAGGCCCGCGCCCTGCTGGCCGAGACCGCCCTGCTGCTTCGCGAGCTGGGCCATGCGCTCGAGCGCTTCGGCGAGTCCCGACCCCGATCCCGCCCCCTGCACATCCCCGCGGGCGCGGATGAGCTGGTAGGCGGCGGCATTGAGCGCGTCGACGGCGCCGCCGGCTTGATCGGCGCCCTCGCGCGCATTGGGCGTGGCGTTCGCGATGGCCTCGCGGGTCCGCTGCATCAGTCGCTGGGCGCCGCCGAGCGCGGCGCCGATCTCGGGCGGCACGAGCGCGTTCTTGCCGGCGGCCTTGCGGACCTGCTCCAGGAGCCGCTGGACGCCCTCCTCGATCGCGCCCTGCTCCGCGCGCATCCGGCTCCCGGCGTCGCCACCCGAGCGGAGCTGCTCCTGAACGGCAAGCTGGCGCTCGGCCAGGCGGCTGGTCTCGGCCAGCGCCTGGTCGATCGCGGCCACCACTTCCTGCCGCCACTCCTGCTGCATCCCTTCGCGCTCCTGCTGCAGCTGGTCGCCAAGCGGATCGAGCGCCTGCTCCGCCTGTTCGCCCTTCTGCTTGGCCTTGCCGCGCTGCCCCTGCTGGCTCGCGGTGGCCGCCTGCTTCATCTGCTGGCCCGCCTGCTGGGCCTGGTCGCCGGCGGCGTCGAGGCGCTCCTGGCGGGCCGAGTCGCCCACCGCCTGGCCCAGCTTGTCGAGCGCGGCCGCCAGCGAATCGGTACGGGCCGCCAGCTCGCGCTCGGCGCGCGCGGAGCGGGAGCTGTCCGCGGTGCCGACGTGTTCGTTCCATTCCCGTTGCTCCTGCGCCAGGGCCTTCGACTCCTTGCTCAGGTTCGCCAGATCGCCCTCGAGCGCGGCGCGCTTGAACAGCTCGCGGCTCCGCTCCAGCGCCTCGCGGGTTTCGCGCTGCGCCTCGGCCAGCCGCTCGAGGGCCTCCTTGGTCCGCTCGGCATCGAGGTCCTTGAGCGCCTGCTGCAGCTCCTGCAGCCGGTCGCGCAGCTCGGGCGAGAGCGCGCGCTCGAGCTGATCCCGGATCTCGGACAGCTCGCGCTGCCAGGCGGTGTCGCCCAGTCCGGCGGCCTCCGCGCTCTTCTGCAGCGACTCCAGCGACTGTTTCAGCGCCTCGGCCTGGCGCATCAGCTCCTGCTGCGACCGCGCGACGCTCTCGGCCTTCTTCGCCTCCTCGAACGACAGTGACTCGCCCGATTTCTCCCCCTGTCCCTCGGCCGGCCGCGGCCGCTCGCTGGCCAGGTCGTCCGTCTGCCGCTCGAGCTGCTTGCTCGCGGCAGACAGCGAGTCGAGGCGGCTCCCGACCGCGTCGCTGGCCTGGCGCTGCGCTGCCCGCACCTCGCTCATCGTCGGCAGCCGCAGCACGTATTCCCGCGAGCGGCCCGACTGGCGCTGCGGCGTGTTGTCCGTCGCCACCGCGGAGTACCGCAGGGTGTCGCCCGGCAGCAGCCCGCGCCGTGTCAGGTCGAGCGTATGGGTGAGAATCGCGCGGTCGGACGTGCCCGGGGGCACCGTCACGGTATCCCGCCGCATCGAGTCGACCAGGCCAAGCCGGCTCACGCGCCGACTCTCGACCGTCACGCTGGTGATGCCGTGGTCGTCGCGCGCGTCGACCACCAGCGGGAGCAGCAGGCTGATGGGCGCCAGCGTGTCCGCTCCGGGTACCGGCACGTCGACCTGCGGAGCGCTGTCGGCCACGAGGCGGATCGGCAGCCGCACGGTGTCCGCCGTCAGCGGTGCGCCCCCCGCAGTCGCGAGCGCCAGGTGATACTCGCCCGACGCCTGCGGCACGAAGCTCCCCGTAAAGCGGCCACCGCTCACCGACAGCACGGCCCTGCGCTCCCCGGCGGTCCAGGCGGCGCGGGCCAGCGGGGCCGTGGCCTCGCCCTGGGTATCGAGTCGGGTGCCCGCGGGCAGCAGCAGGGTGTCGCCGCCGGTCGGCACCGGCTCGGCCTCGAGGCCCAGATAGGCCGGGTAGTGCGCCGTGACGCTGAGGGTGCCCAGGAACACGGGAAGGCGCACGTGGATCAGGACAGTGTCGGAGGTGCGGCTGCCGCTGGTGAGCCGGGCGAAGAGGTCGCTCTGGAGGGCGCCGGTCGTGACGCGGGCGTGGCCGGTCGAGTCCAGCGCGACCCCGGATGGGCGCCACCCTTCGCCCGGCGACCGGAGCCAGAGCGTCGCGTGGCGGCGGCCGAAGGCCTCGAGCTCGAGGGCCGTCGAGTCGCCCCGGTCGACAACGCCGCGGGCCGCGCGGATCCGGACCGGCGCGATGGTGGCTTCCCATGCCCGCCGCGGGTGCCAGAGCGCGGCCGCCGGTCCATGCACCGGCCCCGCCGATCCGAACGCGGCGAGGCCGAGCGCCAGGGCGCCCAGTCCCGCGAGCCCGAGCGCACGCACGGGCCGCGCAAGCGGCTCGGCCGCGGCGACGCCCCGGCGGACTACCTCGTCGGCCTGCACCCTGTCGGCCAGCTCCAGCAGTGCGGGGCTCGTCCCCGCGGCCGAGCGGTCGAGCAGCGCGGTGAGTGCGCCCCGGCGCCAAGCGCCAAGCTCCTCCAGGCCGCCGGCCACCCCGCCCACGGAGAGCCGCGTCCGCGCATTCCAGACCAGCCACACCGCGCCGGCGCCTACGGCCCCGACGGCGGCCCACGCGACGAGCACCCACCAGGGCGCCTCCATCCAGCCCAGGCCCACCATCCACGCGGCGGCCCCCAGCAGCAGCGCGGCCGCGCCGAGCGCGACCGCCATCCACCCGAGCACGGCGCCGACGCGGAGCGGGCGCGCGAGGCGCTGGAGCGCGAGGTAGGTGGCCGGCGCCGTCACCCGCCGTACCCCACGGCGTAGGCGAAGAGGTTCACCCCCATGCGCAGCGCGGCCTCGTGCTTCTCCGGCGGATCACGGTGCACCTCGAAGTCCTCCCAGCCATCGCCAAGATCGCTCTGATAGGAGTAGTAGACCGCCAGGCGCCCGTCGAGAAAGATGCCGAAGCCCTGAGCCGGTTTCCCGTCGTGTTGATGGATCTTGGGAATGCCCTTGGGGAAGTCGAAGACCAGATGGTACACGGGGTGGTCGAGCGGGACCTCGACCAGCGGGATCGCGGGAAAGAGGCGGGCCAGCTCGCGCCGGATGGACACGTCCATCCCGTAGTTGTCGTCGGCGTGGAGGAAGCCGCCATGCAGGAGGTAGCGGCGCAGGGTGGCGAGATCGCGATCGCTCCAGTGGACGTTGCCGTGCCCCGTCATGTAGATGTAGGGAACGTTCCAGAGCTCGTCGTCCGACAGGGTGACGACCTTCTCCTCGGCGGCTACCCGCAGGCCGGTCCGGGTCCGGATGGCGGCCAAGAGGTTGGGGAGGCTGGACGGATTGGCGTACCAGTCTCCCCCGCCTTCGTAGTGCAGGCGACCGATCGTCATCACGGGCGCACCCGCGCCTGGTGCGGCGGCGCCGGTCAGGATCATCGTCGCCAGGACGATGGGCAGCGTGCGACGGACCATCAGGGCAGCTCCATCACCAGCCGATAGGCGTCGTTTCGGGGCAGGCCGAGGGTTTCGCTGAGCCGGCGGACCACCTCCCGCCGGGTCAGCCCCTCGGCCAGGAGCAGCGTGGCCTGCTCCACCGCCTCCGCGGTCCGGTCGGGCGGCTCCTCCGGGGCGCCGGTGCCCTCGACGACCAGGGTGATCTCTCCGCGCGGCGGGTGTTCCGTATAATAGCCCGCCAGCTCATCCAGAGTGCCGGTCCGCAGTTCCTCGTGCAGCTTGGTCAGCTCCCGGGCCACCACCGCCCGCCGGCCGCCGCCGGCGACGCGGGCGAGATCCTCGAGCAGGTCGGTCAGCCGGGTCGGGGCCTCGAAGAAGACGACGGTCCATTCTTCGGCGGCCGCACGGGCGAGCAGCCGGGTCCGCTCCCCGCCCTTGCGCGGGACGAAGCCGAGGAACAGGTAGCGATCACCCTTGAGCCCCGCCGCCGACAGCGCGGTGGCGACGGCCGAGGGCCCGGGTATCGGCACCACCGTGATCCCGGACGCCCGCGCCGCGGCCACCAGATCGGTCCCGGGATCGCTGACCACCGGCGTCCCGGCGTCGGACACGAGGGCGACATCGCGGCCCTCGTGCAGGATCTCGAGCAGTCCCTCGAGCCGTCGCTCTTCGGAATGCGCGTGGTAGCTCAGGAGTTGCGGTGCCGCACCCAAGTGCGTCAACAACCCCCGCGTGCGACGGGTGTCCTCGGCCGCGACTACGGGCACCGTACGGAGCACCTCGCTGGCCCGCGTGGAGAGATCGCCCAGGTTGCCGAGCGGCGTGGCCACGACGTAGAGGATTCCGGGCATCAGCGCAGCATCTCGGTGAGCACCCGGCCCTCGGAGCCTCCCGGCGAGACCAGCCCGAGCAGCGCCGACAACGTCGGCGCGATGTCAGCGATGTCGGCAGGCCCTCGGTGAACACCGGGTGCGATGCCGCGGCCGAACCAGAGTAGCGGCACCTCCTGGTCATAGCGCCAGGAGCTGCCGTGGTCCGCTCCGCTGCCGGACGCGCCGCGCACCCAGTACGGCTCGAGGATGTAGTACAGGTTCCCGCTCCGGAGCGGGTGAAAGGAGCGGACGGGGGCGGTCTCGATCCCGGCCTCGCGCTGGCGCGCCAGCTCGCTGCCGGTCAACACCTCATGCACTCCCGGGACGGCCTGGATCGCAGCCTGGGCCACGCGTTCCGCCTCCTCGGCCGGGACGTTCAGTGCGGCGAGGGCGCCCAGGTTCAGGTACATCAATGGGGGCTCATGGTAGACGATCCAGCCTGGCGCCGGGATCTGTCCGTACCGCCCGACTAGCGCTTTGCGTGCCGCCGTCTCGAGGAGCTTGGGATCCAATCGCCCCGCAGCAGCGGCACCGGGATGGAGCCGCTGGAGCTCTTCCGGCAACGGCGCCACTCCGTGGTCCGCCGTCAGTACCACCACAATATTGGCCAGACCGATCGAGCGGTCGAGAAAGCCGAACAGCCGCTGAAGCGTCCCATCCAGTCGGACCGTCGCATCCATGACCTCGTGACTGTCCGGTCCGTACGCGTGACCCACGTGATCGCTGGCCGAAAACCCGATGCCCAGGAGGTCCGTGACGCTGTCGCGTCCCAGCCCCTCGGCGTCCACCGCCCGCATGGCGAACTCGGCCAGCACGTCGTTGCCGAACGGCGAGACGTCGAATGCTTCGGCTCCGCCAATAGGATGGGGAAACGTGCGCCCCATGCCGGCCACGTCCCGCTCGGCCGGCTCGTCATCCGGCCCCATCATGCGGTAGGCCGCCGGCGGGAGCACTCGCTCCCAGGGGTGCCGGAAGTATCGGCTGATGGGCCGTGACGCGTTGAAGTCCCTGACCCACCCGGGAAGGTCGGGCCGATAGTAGCTCGAGGTGATGAAGAGCGTGTCGAGAACCCAGTAGGCCGCGTCGGCGAGATGCCCACCGAGCATGATCGCCGACCGGTCCTTGCCCGCCACGGTCACGACTTTGCTCTGGCCGGCCGTGGCGGTCTTGAGCACGTCCCCGACCGTGGCGCCGAACAGATTGCGCGGAGAGCGGCCCGGACCCGCCGCTCCCACCAGGCGCACGGTCTGGTCCCCGGCGCAGTATGTCGGACGCCCCGTCCGGGTGTCGTACCAGTCGTTGGCCACGATGCCGTTCACGTCGGCGTAGCTGCCCGTGAGGATGACCGCGTGGCCGGGACAGGTCGAGGTGGTCGCGTGGCGGTAGCGCGCCTGGGTGAACCGGGCCCCGCGGCCCAGGAGCAGCTTGAAACCGCCCGGGCCGAAGAAGGGCCGGAAGCGATCGATGTAGTCGGCCCGCAGCTGGTCCACCGAGATCACTACGACCAGCCGCGGCGGGGGAGGCGGCGACGTCTGGGCCACGGCCTCGGACGCGCACACGAGGAGGGCAGCCACGAGGCCGCGCCGCACGACGCCGCACCTGTCCGGACCGCGAGCTCGACCTGGCGCCATGCCACCTCCTCGAGCTGGAAACGTCGAACGGGCGGGCTGGCCCGGCGCTCGCGCCGTGGACAGTCCCGCCCGTTCGTGGGTGTCGATCTGACCCTGCCGCCCTGGGTGCTAGGCGAGGTGCTGCTTGATCTTCCCTTCCAGCGTCGCCTTCGGCACGGCGCCGATCACGGTGTCCACATGCTGCCCGTTCTTGAAGAACAGGATGCTGGGGATCGAGCGCACGTTGAACCGCATCGCGGTCCGCTGGTTCGCGTCGACGTCGACCTTGGCCACCTTGGCCTTGCCGACGTACTCCCCCGCGAGCTGGTCGAGAATCGGCGCCACGACCAGGCACGGCCCGCACCACGTCGCCCAGAAATCGACTAGGACCAGGCCATTGGCCTGCTCGATCTCCGCGGCGAACGAGGAGTCGGTGACGTGAACGGTCTGGGGATTCGTCGTGGCCATGATGTTATTCTCCATGTAGTTGATACCGACTCGACCATTTCGCCGGAGGGATCGGATTGCCGGATCGCCCCCGCATCGCGCATGTGGGCATCGCCGTGCCGGACCTCGACGCGGCGCTCGCCTTCTACCGTGACGTCCTCGGCCTCACGCCGCACCCACCGGAGCAGGCGGACGGTGCCACCATCGTGTCGCTGCCGTTCGGCGAGTCCGAGGTCGAGCTGCTCGCGCCGCTCACCGCGGACGGTCCCATCGCCCGATTCCTCGAACGGCGGGGACCCGGTATTCACCATCTCTGCTACCGGGTCCCCGATCTCGACGCCGCTCTCTCCGCCTGCCGGGCCGCGGGCTACCGTCTGATCGACGAGACGCCACGGGCCGGAGCCGGTGGCCGCCGCATCGCCTTCGTCCATCCGAAGGCGACGGCCGGCATCCTGCTCGAGCTCACCGAGTAAACATAACAGCAGCGGATGTGGCGGAGTTCCCGGGCGTCACTGAGCGGTGTGCGCGGTGTCCTGGGCCGAGGGATCGCAGGGGCGGGCCGGGTTGCCGGCCGTGGTGAGGTCCACCTGGTTGACGATCCAGCTCCGGTCGGTGAGCTGGATGACGCCGAAGGGAACCGTCCAGGTGCACGCCCCCCGCCGGATCTGGACCTGGACGGCGTGGCGGACGTCCGAGCCGTCGGGCGAGTCGCCCAGGATCCGGAAATCGTCGTGGCCGAGGTAGCTCTGCATGACCACGATGCGCTTCTCGTAGTCGGTCGGCTGGTGGGTGCGCGCGGCTGGGCCTCGGATCGTGCCCCACAGACTCGCCATTCCGGCGAGATTGCTGTCGGCAACCGCCTTCATGAAGCTTTCCACCGCCGCCGAGGCGGTGTTGGCCGGGTGTACCTGCGTCGCGCCGCCGCCGCCGCCGCTGCAGGCGGCAAGCAGGAGAGCTGCGGCAAACCACCGTCGCTGGATCACGAATGTCTCGTTGGGCGAGTGTAGGCGAGCGAAGTTAACCGGCCGTGGAGCCCCGAGCAATGACGCCGCAACGCCTGTACATCAACAT